>CAYMBT010000042.1:0-15038 GCA_964388755.1 uncultured Pseudobdellovibrionaceae bacterium
CTCCGCTCCTTTTTGGGATTGGTTATATCTTTAAAAGGTACCAAGTTCCTTTTCCGAAGTTCCTTTTGCGGAAAAGGAACTTGGTACCTTTTGGGTTGGTTTTATTGTACTGATGTCTTTTCTCGTGACCTGAGTGAGAGCGAGGTTTTTAGTCGCCTAGAAACGGCCGAAGGGCGTATCGGTCAACTGTTTGAAGGTTTAGCTTCGGCCTATGCTACGATTAAAGGAAACGATTATTTTTGGGCCGGACTTCAGCGCAGAGTGACCCGTATGAATCAAGAGCTTGAACAATTGCAAGAAAAAGCTCTGCAGGATGACGTTCTTAAAGAGAGCGAATTCTTTCGTTTAGATCAATCCCTCAATGGCATTGAACGGCTTTTTGTCAGAGGACCACACCAACTTCGTGAGCGAAATATTCAGCCTCAATTTAATGACTTCACTAAAATTCTAGCCAATCCTGCCACTGTAAAACCTGACACCATCTATATGGTCGAAACTGTGAATGGACGCCCCATTGAAGTTGTTTTTTCAGAGACTATAGTGAAAGAAATTTTTCAGACTCATGATGCTTCCCTCACCCACAGTCTCACTCGGGCTTTAAAACTGATAGAAAAAGGAATCCTAGGGGCCAAATACGAGGGTGTTGGCCTAAAATGGCTTATTGGTCATCAAGATGTTTTAGTGATTAGGACCTATGGGACCAATGCTAATTTTCGGATTTTTGGTTACCTCCATAAAGGTGTGGTGCACTTTGTTCAATGGACAATCTCATCAGACCATAGTTCTCAAGTGATCGGACGTTACGCTAATTCTGTTCGTCATAATCGAAGCAGCCGTGGACATGATCAATGATCCTTTAATTTAAATTATTAATACATTTCTGAATGGTTTAAATTTTTCTTTCTTCGTAAAACTCCTGGATTGCCCCCTTATGGTTAGGGGCCCTCATCAAAGAGGGGTCACGAACAATCCTGTTATTTTAGCTTTATGAATCTTCACACTTTTTTCATATCCAAAATCTTAACCACAAATTAAAAATATTTATAAATGCAAATAATAAAAATTATTTGAATAAATAAAGTTCTCAGCAATATTGCACTTGAAATCACTCACAATACACTAGGGTCTTACAATGGAGTTTCCATTGCTTTAAAATCATCTGTTTGATATAAGATCATTGTTTTTAATCCTGTTAATTTATTATTTATCCACTGAGGAGTGTACATGGAAAAAGTTCAAATCGAATGGGGAGATCTCTCACGCACTGAAGCCATTGAAAACGATCTTTTTGATAAAGCATCAAAGATTTTAGAATTAGCTCCGACAGCAACAACTCTTATTATGAATTTAAAAGTTATTAATTCAATTCAAAGTTCTGGTGTCCCTACCCAAGGAATTCATATGGAGCTGCGTTTACCCAACAATCAAGATGTTCGTACAGAAAAAGAGGGTGAAGACTTATACAGAGTTATTAAGGATGCTCAACAGGCCATCCTCTCTCAAGTGAAGGCCAAAAAAGAGCAGAATCTTATTTAAATTTGTGTGGTTCGATTTTAATTTAATGCTCTTTCACTGAAGAATTTGCGAGTCAAATTTAACGGCGTTCCAGTCTGTACCAATCGCAAATCGACGTATAAGAACTTGGGATTCCGTTGCAATATTGTCGGTGGCATTCTCGTCACCATAACCTTGATAAACACCAAATCGCGCCGAACATTTTTTACGAATATGTCGACCGTCTGAATCCGAATAGACCGGTTGGGATGAAAATGGATCATCGGCAGTTCTATAACCGATCGAGCCTATTTTTTGTCCCGATAGAACATCATTGACCCAGATCCGATAGGATCCATGCAAACCAAGCTTAAACTTCATAAAAACTCGGTTCCACTGTCCCCTTCTTAAATAACCACCATAGATAAAATCTCTTCTTAAAGGTTCACCATCACCAATTTCGGATGCACTAGGATTGTTGAGTGTTCTTAATCTTTCCCAGCGATTAAATACACTGCTATTGGATCGGTCTCCGGACCAGGGGTAGTAATCATTAATGGTACGCACAAAGATCTGTTGCCCGTACAGTTGCAAACTTAAAGGTGGTGACGTGGCATTCACATAATGGGGTGTATCAGCGCCAATTTGGGCGCATTGCCAAATAATATTCCAGTCTCCACGATGAATACGGTCTCGATTAAATTCGGGGCCGGTCACTTGAGGGATGAATATATCAAAACTTGTAAAATAAAATTGATCATTGATCGAATCAGAAAAATGAACATCCCCACCAATGACCCGCAACTCAGAGCGAGCTTTTTTCATTCCTGGACTCAGTCGTGTCGAAAATTGAAGAACTTTTGTTCGTCTATCAAAATCCATAATACGAGGGGTATGTTGCGGGACCCCCTCGTTTTTAATCTCATAGGAGTTTCTGATCAGAGCAGGATTACTGTTGGATTTATCAGTATAAAATCTTGCATCTGCGCTGATCAATAATTCAGAGGGTTTGAGGATCAAAACAAAATCGTTATTTTGTGGCAAATAAACGGTGTAATTTTGAAAAAGAACGATGGCTACAATTGAAACTATAAAGATTGAAAATTTACCAATCATCACTCCCCCAACTTCTTACTATTTTCATACAGGAATATAGATTAAGCAAATCGAGGACAAATTTGATTCAATTTATTCTTATAATAAGATTAAATAAATCCTATGTGTCTCTACATGATACTCAAAAAATCAAATGCCAATTCATTTCTTTTTGAAAATATTTTTAAACCTAAGGCGCCGGATAAGGAACAAAGCTTGAATCGGGCCAATGAAACGGAGAGTTCTGGCCCGAGAAATAGTTTTGGCAGTTAGCGATGTTTCCGGTGTTTCCTTTTAAAGTCCAATAGGACGGGCAAACTTGTTGAGAGATATAACTGCGACAAGACGCCATGTCTCTGGTGCCCGGCTGATTTTGGCTAAAGTAAGAATTCACAAAAAACCATGCAATGGATTGCAGTTCACTGGCGGTGTTGGCAGCAATTCCACTGGGCGGAGTATTGCCCACCGGAGATTTTCCGTAAACTCCAGCGTAAGTCACAAGTGACACATAATAAACCCCAAGAGATGTCAGATGAACATTATCGCTAAAAATAGCATTCATTCTTTGCTGAGTGGTACCGGTAATGCCGGGCACTTGGTTATTAAGAATGCGCTCGACTAAATCCACCAAAGCGGCAGAGACTGGCAAATTAAGAACTCGATCATTTCTGCTACCTGCTTGTAAAGAAAGATTCACTTTACTGGCGACACATTCCCAAGCGACCAGAGCCTTTTTTTCGTGATCAATCCATGGTGCAGGGTTTGTCTTATTCATATCCAGCCACGTGTTATAAAAAAGTGTTCTGGCACTGGGGTTACCCTCGATAATGCGATCATGGTAATGACGCGTAAGACGAATGGTGTCTTCCCACTGGATCATTTCAAGGGAGTTATGATTTTCGGCTAAAACAAGAGTGTCGTATCTTTGGTTGTTACCAATGGTTTGGGGACTGCGTAGTTCATTGATGATATTAAGACCCGATCCACCGTCACGATTTTTACCTTGCGTGTAGCCTGTCCAACCCGTTGAACTCGAACCCCTAGTCCGTACTCTTATGGGAGAACCAATTATAATTTGCTGATTATAGGCAACACTATCCCCTCTTTGGGTCGCGATATTAACAAAATAACTGGCCAAAGGATCATCCGTTAAACTATGGCCTGAAATAAAAACCCGAGAGGTTGAACGTGGTCCCCAAAAAGGGTTTGTGACAACAGGGTTTGCAACACACTGATTACTAGATAACATATAACCCGTTTGACAACTCAGGGCCATACAAGTGCCGAAGCTTGTGCCGTTCCAGGTGCGCTGACCTGTTCCGTTAGGGATTGTACAGGCCTGGATGTTAGAGACACAACGACTTCCATCAAGATGGTATCCCGAATTGCACGAAAGAATTCTACAAGTTCCATTGCTTTGAGTTTCGCCAACACCAAAATCCACTGGACAACTTGACGGAGAGAAAACGCAAACATTAGATTGATTTTGATAGCCGAGATTACACGAGACTACTTCGCAGGCCCCATAGCTTACGCCCTGCCATCTTTGCTGACCAATACCATTGATCACATTGCAACTCATGACATCAGGTTGGCACTGTGAATCTTCAAGGTGAAACCCCAGTTCGCAAGTCATTTCATCGGGCTCTTCAATAACAGATTCTTCGGGAGTATTATTTTCAGAAACTGAAGAGTTTGATGTTTCATCTGAAATAACAGATTTAAAATCCGGGCCACAATTTTGAAAGAGGACAATGACTAAGAAAGTGCCCAAAAAAGTAAGGATCGTACCGAACCTACGAATTCCCATAAATCTCCCCCACACAAGAACAGTATTAATTGTAATCCACTCTAGGCAAAAAAAACATGGCCAGCCTTTGAATTCTCAAGCCGGGATTCAGCGAATATTTTAAATAAATTAAGAACTGTATTAAAATGGGATTTTGTTGTTTTTCGTTTTTAAATTTAATGGGTAGTTATGTTCTTTTGCTTTTGATAACGAGCCGCCAACCAAAATTCAAAGAAAACCCACCTGGACTCTGTCAGCGTTCGACGATTCAGCTCTACTAAAATGTCTTCATCAGTCCCCAGTATTAACGAATGATATTCTTTAGAATTCTGCACATTTCCGGCCCCTAATTTCACCAATGTAGAGTTAATGGTGTAAGTCACAGGTCTCATCTCAGAGCCATCTTCAAGGATCAGGGATTGATCCACAAGATACTGCTGCACAATTTCACCATCGGTGATCAATTCGTAAGACAAAATCGGTGTCAAAGTGAGGTGTTCTTTATCGGGCTTAAAATTGTTAAGCTGCTCAGTGACCATTTCATCATTTTTATCTAAGGGGATTCGACAATGATAAAACTGAGACTTTTTTTGACAACTGTAATTTTGCTCTTTCAAAGCCTTGAGTCTTAATTGACCCTCTTGACTGAGTGGATAAACCACTTCGTTACGAGCGCCAAAATGAAGTGAGCGCTCGCCGGTGTAACTAAAATCCCCTTGGATAAAAGGTAAAGAAAGTGAAAATTGGCTGAGTAAAATAAGAATAATTTGCATCATAGATCCCCCGACTTAGTCTATCAGGCAACTGCGCTCTTTTTTTGTCAAAGTATTTTTGTGTAGTTTTCAAAAAAAAGATGGCTGACTGGGCCTCATACGATGAACAATAAACAATAAACAATAAACAATAAACAATAAACGAATTTAAATATTCATACTCTAAAAAGCAAATTTATAAATAATAAATTGAGTCTAACTTTTTTCAGAAACAGAAAAAGAGAAAATTTGTACTTAGAAAGAGAAAAATTTGTGAATCAAGTCTCTTCTTTAATCACGTTCATAAAGACAGCCCCAAAATTATCAAATTTTGTTTCACCCACCCCATGAACCATCAGCATCTGATCACGATTTTGCGGCAAGATGGCGCACATATCGTGCAAAGTTTTGTCGCTAAAAATGATGTAAGGTGGCACTTTATTTTTTGTGGCAATCTCTGTTCTCAGCTTTTTAAGCTTTTCAAAAAGATCCGGGCGTTCGTGCTCGCTGACTGATTTATCTTTACTACCACTAGACTTATTTTTTCTTGGAGTTTTTTCGACTTTAAGTCGCAATTTTCTAAGTTCCAGAGTTTTTTTGTGGGTCAGAATTTCGCGACTCTTTTCTGTCAAAGCTAAATTTTTAAAATCATAATCTTTGATATAAATATAATCCAAATAAAGCAGCTGTCTGATGAGACTGTCCCAATCGCCGCGCGAAAGATCTTTACCAATTCCGTAAACACTGAGGGAATCATGTTTGTTCTCTAAAATTCTCTCGCTTTGCGAACCTCGCAGCACATCGATCAAATAAGTTGAACCAAACATCTGGCCCGTCCTAAAAATGGTGGATAGCATTTTTTGGGCTGCGATTGTGGCATTCCACATCTCTGGTGGCTCTATACAAGAATCGCAGTTCTGACAGGGTGGTGTGTTAGTTTCGCCAAAGTAATCTAGCAAAAACTGCCGGCGACAACGGGTGACTTCACACAACGACAGCATGAGATCCAGTTTTATGCGAGCGGCCTTTTTATAATCTTCGCCAGCCTCGCTCATCTCAAGCATTCTTGAATGCTTGACCACATCAGAGAGGCCGTAAACCATCCAAGCATTAGACGGCAAACCGTCCCGTCCAGCACGACCGGTTTCTTGATAATAGCCCTCGATACTTTTAGGTAGATCCAAGTGAGCCACAAAGCGAACATCAGGGCGATCTATACCCATACCAAAGGCAATGGTCGCAACAACAATCAGCCCATCTTCGTGATCAAAACGCTTTTGACTTTTTGTGCGTTCGTGATTTGAAAGGCCTGCGTGATAAGCCACTGCTTTATAACCTAATTTTTTAAGTTCGCCGGCGACCTTCTCCACTTTTTTTCGTGATAGACAATAGACAATACCGGTGTGGCCTTTGTGATTATCCTGGATAAATTGGTGAAGCTGTTTAAGCTCGTTTTCTCTTTCGTAAATCATGTATTTAATATTGGGTCGATCAAAAGAGGCCACAAAAACATTAGGATTTTTTAAGGCCAGCTGCCTTGAAATATCTATTCTTGTTTTTTCATCCGCTGTTGCAGTTAAAGCAATAGTTGCGATGTCTGGAAAAGCTTTTTTAAGTTCATAAAGTCTTGTGTAGTCTTTTCGAAACTCATGGCCCCAAAGTGAAACGCAGTGGGCTTCATCAATGGCGATCAGTGAAATCTTAATGGATTTTAATAAACTGATGGTTGAATCCAGTATGGCTCTTTCGGGTGCGATATAAATCAATTTGATCTCGCCGTTTTTAAGTTGGTTCTCGACCTTGATTTTTTCTTCGAGGCTTAAACTAGAGTTTAAAAACGCCGCCTTAACACCATACTGCGTCAGTCCTGCCACTTGATCTTGCATTAAAGAAATCAGTGGCGAAATAACAATAGTCACACCGTCCAAATAAAGAGCGGGTAATTGATAGCAAAGGGACTTTCCCCCACCGGTGGGCATGATGGCCATTGTGTCTTGGCCACTGATGACTGAATTGATGACTTTTTCTTGCTCGAAACGAAAGCTAGAGTAACCAAAAGTCTCTTTAAGGATACGACGAAGTTCAGTAATTTCTTTCACCATTTTACAATAGTATGCAATCGCTGTTCTCACAATTAAAAGCACAAATAAAAACTCTCCTGCTACGAGCCATTTTGAAAGCTTTTCACGCCCCTTAATAAGAATGGCTTATCAGCTCTTATTTGGTTAACTTTTGCCCTTTAAAAATATCAAAGGGGTACTCTCTATGGCTGCACGTTTTTTGATCTCTCTTTCTGCTCTCTTACTGATTTCTTTTGTTCCTAAGGTTTCTTATTCGCAGGCCATCCGCTGTGTGGATGTTTTTGATTCATCTTACGCGCCGACATCCATTAACTTTTTTCTGGAACAAGTGGCTTTAGAAGGTAAAAAAGCCCCCACTCCACAATTTATTGACCCCAAACAAGAACTTCAACTCTCCGAGCTTTGGTCCGGAACCCGTATTGCTCCAAGATCCATTCGTGAAGCCCTTCTTAGAGAAACGGCATTGATTGACATTCCACTTCTCGCCGCTGATGCGGGCACAGTTAAAATGGCCCAACCCGGAAACTTCACAAGCCTTCGCTTAAACCACCAATGGCAAGGCAAAGACATGTCGACCAATATCGGTATGCCCATTGATGCTCTTTTTACCCGTGCTCTCAATCGCACCAACAAATTGGTGCCTGAAAATGCAAAGGCTGTTTTTATTTTCATGCACGGTGGTGGAACAAAAACCACAGGTCACCATGTGGCCGCTGCCTTTTCAAACTTCATGGCCCAGTACGGGGTTGTCATTCTTTCTTTGGATGCCCCTTTTCATGCCTACGGTCCAAGGGTTCAACAGCTCTCCCCTATGGAGTACTACCAGTACCTCAGAGATTTTCGTATGCAATTTATTCCTGAAAATGTTCCAACCTTCATTGGTGGACACAGTATGGGTGGACTTCACGCCGATAATATTATGCGAATTTCTGATCGCGCTGACCTTGGCTTTCAACAAGCTTTTAAGGGACTGGTTAATCTTTCTGGCCCCCTTGATAATGCTCCTGGAAAATCTTTAAAAGAAAAAAGTGAGGCTGAAGATTTAATCCTTAAAGACGAAGCTCTGATGGAACTTGTTCCTGCTGGCGAGCGAGATCTTTCTGTTCTTCTTTTGACCCAAGGTAAATCATCAGCCCTAGGAGGAGTCAGTGCACAAAACTTTTCTTCTGTCGTCAATTGGGTCTTACCAACCCATCAAGGGAGCAACTACTTACCTACACTTGTCGTTATGGGTGCTCGAGATGCACTTTACATTGGACGAGAAGGGATTTTTCAAAAATACCTGACCGAACTCAATAACACTGAAGTTCATATCATCGGCAAACGTCCCAACTTTAAAGGTCAAGAAGACTGGGTTTCTCACATGATCTTTGATCATTATCGCCCTGGCACAAAAGACTTTGAAACTTTCACCTTAATAAAAGAATTCATAGAAAAACAATTGGGCGCACCACTGGCTAATGGCGGTCACCCACTGATTCAAGGTTACAACGGCTCGACTGTGGGGCTTGTGACAAAAGTGATGCAAGAGTATTTTAATAACCTGACATTTAGAAAATTTGCTGAGCAGTACACTCACCTCGTTAAACATGGAACCGATAAAATCAACGAAATCGGTCGCAGAACTTCTGAGATCTCACGCGAAATGAAAATGATCACCCAAAATATAAAAACCTTAGAAAAAGATAAAGCACCTGCGGCTGAAATTCAGGCACAAAAAGATCTTATCACTGCTCTACAAAGTGAAATGATGCTTTTAAGAAGTCAGCAAAGATCTGAGTACGTGCCCGAAGGACCACTCAAAGAAATGGCTCAAGCCAACGTAGCTCGTCGCGAGCAACTCAAAGCTGAACTTGACCAATCCATCCTTGCAAAAAGAGCAATGAACTCTGAACTTAAAACATTAAGGGACCAACAAACAAAACTTCAAAACCAACTAGAACGAGCCATCGACGAAGCCATCAATATGGATGGGATTAAAACTCCAGAAGTCCTGGCCGCTAAAGCTGAATTTGAACGGGTTCTGACTGAAATGGTCGACCTACAAACCCGCATGAATGAAATCAATGGTGATATGGTCACTGCTAACATCGAAAGAGGGATTTTTGAAGTTAACCCACCACCAGCTCACATCGAAGTGTACAAACAATTGGATGAGGCCTATGCGGCCTACAACCGAGCCGAAAACAGCTATAAAAAAGCCGTTGAAACGGCCATTGCCCAAGGAGAAATGGGAGCCCATCATCAGCAAACATTCACCACTCTTTTTGGTGAGGGACTTTCAAGCCTCAGAACTGGACGAGCCGAAGAAAACAGTCTTGTGGGCCGAATTGAAAAACTTCAAAGAGACATTGAATCCCTAGAGTTGAATACTTCATCCATCAATTATGAAATGAATCAACTTCTTGCCACCTATATTAGAGAAGTCACTCCCGATTTATTTACTGTTGAATTTACTAGTTTTGCCAGAGAGCTTGATCGACGTTTGGTGGATATTATTGGCAACACCTCAAAGATCGAACAAATCTGGCGCGTATGGACCGAACTCTGGAAAGAGCGCCCACCCGAAGAAAGCACTTCACTTTACTAAAACTTCAAAAATCATTTTTCTTTAAATTAAGCCTCGGTTTCGGGGCTTTTTTTTAATTTGTTGCTATGACTTTGAATTCGTTACTTTTTAGAACCCGGCATCCATGCCTAGTCAGCATTTTGCTCTTCGAGCAAAAGCGCGTCACGCTTGCTGAGGGTTCTAAAAAATAACGAATTCAAAATCATAACAAAAACAGAAAGAAAAATCACTCAACAGGTGAATGCATTTCGAGATTGGGGGATTTTTTTGTTTTTTTAAGTTCGGGATTTTTGGGGGTGGGCTTAGGTGTTGGTCTAGGGATTTTTTTTAGGAAATTAAAATAGTTTTGAGGCATGGGACGTTTATAGGAATTATTTTTTTAATTTATGGGGTAGTGTTTTTGGGGGAGGGGGATAAAAGGGTGGACATTTTGGGGGATGGATTTAGAATGGGGTCAATGGTGGGGAGCAGTTATGGGGTATTTGGTTTTTTTATTTTGTTTTTTGGTGGCTTGGGAAAGTTGGGGGTCGACTTTATTTTTTTTAGAAGAGGTTTCAGATAAAAAGTGTGTGGCTAAAACCATGGATTTTCCCTCTGGAAATGAAAAGGTTTTATTTTCAACCTCTCAATGTCCTTCGCAAATTGTTTGGGCAAAGACGCGAGATCGGGTTTATTTTACATCCAATAGTAAGCTCTGGGAGCAAACCTTAGATAAAAAAAATGGGGGACCAAAAGTTGTAGCCAGTTTACCGACTGAGAATGTTTCTTTGTGGCTTGATGAGCCCACTGATCAACTTCGCATTGCCTATCTTAAAGAAGTTAAGCCTCAAGATGTTATTACTAGCGAAAAGGGTAAAGAAAAAAATATATTTTTTCGTTTTGAAGGGAAAATGTACCCGGCAAAGGATCTTGAAGACTGGGGTCTACCCTATATGGCTGTTGCAGCAGAATTGAAAGATAAAAAATGGGTTCGTCTTGAAGTCAAGGCGACCAAAAGTGAAGCTGGTGATAATCTATCCATTTTTATTCTAGATACATTCGTTAACAAAAAAAGTTCAAATATGAATCTCGAAAGTATGCTGAAGAAAACCACCTGTCGAGGTGATCTAGAATGCAGTATCAAAAATAGTTCTATCAAAAAATTAATTGGCCCCTCTGAAGATGGGTATGGATATTTAGAGACAGGTGCAAAAAATCGGTTTGTTTTTATGACGATGTTTGGAGATTCACCCCATGCCCATACACCCGTCTACTTTTGCCCGGGCCCATGTGCTAAAGGCTTTAAGCTTAAGACTTCCCATGATGGTCAGCTTTCTCTGTCTGCAGATCTTGATCACGTCTTCATAGCTACCGAGTACGACAACAAAAAACCCTACATATTCAGCGCAAAAACGGGAAAGCTTATTAAAAACTTACCAAAAGCTCGCGCTGCAGTTTGGTTACCTTTGAATCAAAATAAATAGTCCTTACACCATGGGATTCGCTCAACGATCAAGTGATCCCATTAATTTGATGATAAAGCAGTCCAATAAAATTCATAAAAAAAAGAAACACTCTAAAATTCAATATCTCAATTTTTCTATGTATCCTCATCGGATGAACCAGTGACTTCGCCCTCGCTCAGGGGAGATTTTTTTTCCAGTTCGGTTAATATAAGGTTGGCTTGATCAAAATCGTTATCTGAGACGCTGAGCTTTGCTCCGAGTTGGGCCCTTAATGCAGGGTCAAGACCACCTTGATCATCACTGGAAACAAAGGCCATTATCCCGCAACTGGCCAAAAATCCTTTGGCAATGTCAGCGTCCATACGACTGGTAAACACTCTAAGCACTTTCATCTGACCTCACTTATAATATGTCTAAAATTTTACAGCTTAAGATTTGATTCTTCCATTCTATGGCGCTTGTCGCTTTGCGGCAAGCAGGTTTAACACTGAAACTTATGACTCTTATTCAAAGAAATCTTTTTAGCGGCATGGGACAAGCTGACACAGGCTTGTGACAAGTTGAGAACTAATTATAGTTCAAATCAAAAATAAGTCCTCTTGAGATGTTTTTAGGTTGGTATTGTTTGTGCTCTTTCAAGGGTCACAATAACCGATTGAGCAAGCAATGATGCAAACTCAAAATGATCAGGGGGTTTTATGAATAAAGCAATTTTAACAATGGTAATGGGTCTTCTTTTTGTGGGTTTTAATTCTCACGCTCAGCTTCCATCCAAAGAAGTGGCTGTTGGTGTTAACAGTGCATTTATCCCAGGTGGTTTTGATTCTGCCTCTGATGTGTTTGTTGTGGTCAGTGGAATCTTTTCTAACACTTGTTATTCATGGAAAGACGCACGCATCGAAAAAAGCAGCGACTCTAATGTCATTAGCATCACATCCATAGCCATGGTTTCACAAGGCATTTGTATGCAAGTTCTTGTGCCGTTTCAAAAAGAAGTTCATGTTGGCCAATTGGCTGCCGGCGACTATACCCTTAAGTTTGCAAGTGGTGACGGAACTTACTTTGAAAAGTCTCTTCATATTGAGCAATAAGAATAATGAACAATAAAATTTAAAACTTTTTATTGGAATAATTGGGGGATGCTTAAATCCCCCACTGTTTTTTGTTTTGGGGATCTTTTATGTCATTACGTCTATTTTACTTTTCTACCTTGAGCCTTCTTTTAACCATCGCCTGTCAGAGGACTCCGGTGTCCGAAGTTCAACGTTGGAACCTAGAGCTTGGTGATATGCCTCAAGAGTTTAAATCGGCTGCAGATACCTTAGACTCAGCCAAAGAGACCATGGATTTCTCTGGGCACAAAACATTTATCCAGGCTCAACAGATTCAAGGCATTCAAATCGATGGTCACGATCTTCATGGCTTAAAAAATTCAAAAGGTCAGTGGGTTGAACTGACTTTAAAGACACCACCTCGACTTGGAATCCTAGAATCTTTCTCGGCCCAGTATCTTGAAAAAACTTTACCCCACAAGGAGGATAGTTTTTTAAAGAAATATCCTGACTGGAATGTGATTGATAAAAAAGTGATCTACTTTCAAAACAAACCCGATGAAGAGTTTCAGTTAGCCTATGAACTCATCGCGCTGAATCCAGGCGAGAGTGATGTTGTTCGCTTTCGTTTTTCTAGAAAATCAGAACTGCTTGAAAAGAAATCAGTGGCCGAGCATTTTGTTCAGGGCAAAGCGCGCGTCTTTAAGGGCCGCCCTGATGTCGAACCCCTTGATGTAGAAAATCTTCCTGATCTATTGGGGTCAGGCTATCTTAAAGGCTCACGGGTTCATTTAGTCTCTGATCTGACTCAACAAGCCTATTCAGACGACCATGTCTTTCAGTTTGATCCAAAAGATTCCTTGTTTAACGATGTGCAAGCCTACTTTTTTGCTGATCGGGCCGTGCTCTGGTTTGATGAAAAACTTGGACTTGAACTTGAAAGCCCCATTGAAGTTAAAGTTCATGTGGGCTTCCCCCAAAAAACCAACACTGCCTTTTACTATGATTTTAAAATTCGCCTCGGTGATGGGGATGGTCTCACTTACAAAAATATTCCAAGGGATCCAACCATTGTCAGCCATGAAGTGGCCCACGCTTTTGTTAAAAAGCTCAGCGGTCTTCCCTTTGAGGGCGAAGGCGGCAGCCTTAACGAAGCTTTTTCAGATTATTTTGCTGCAGAAATCACAGGCCATTCACAGATGGCGGGATACGCCTATGTTCCAGGTCCTTACAAAAGAAACTTGGATAACACTTTTAATACCTCTCACCTTAAAGGTTCAATGTACAACGACAGTCTAGTTGTCAGTGGTTCGCTGTGGGATGTAAAAACAGAATTGGGAAGCGAAAAAAGCTTAAAAATCGCAACGCTGACCTTAATGCATCTTGGCCCCCATGGAAGACTTAAAGATTTTCCTATAACGCTTTTAAAGGTGGCAAAAGACGAACTTAAAACTGATGAGTACGAAAAAATAGAAAACCTTATGTATCAAAAAAGAGGTTGGGATAAAGATTTGCCTCAAAGTAAAAATCTAAAGGAGAACGCCATATGATCTCTCTGGTTAAAAATCTTCGATATCTTATTGTTTTCATATTAAGTTCCGCTGCCTTTTTATCTTATGCCGACAACAATGAATTTTTGCCCATTGAAGACCCCTTTTATATTGGTCAATGGCAGTTTGATCGCTACTTCTATCAAGGACAAGAAAACCCCATTCCTAATCCCCAATTGATTTTACAATTTGAATTCTTGACCGATGGAACCAACAGACTTTTTTGGGTGCGTAAAAACGAAACAGGTTTCTGCGAAAGAAAAGCCCACTTCTCTTACGATGCTCCCTATATTCAACAAGAAGTCTTTTGGGTCAACCCCTCCCATTCTATGGAGTGCGGACAAGACACCGACATGCAAGTGGGCAATCAAAGTCGCGCCAAGATGATTCTTGTGGACGACAGACTTCATCTTTACATTGATTTCTCTGGCGAAGATTTCATTTATATCTTTAAAAGAATCCGCTAAAAAAGAGAGACTTCATTTTTAAAAGAATCTGCTAAAAAATAAAAAAGGAGACTTCTCTAGTCTCCTTTTAAATGAGTTTATTTAATTTTATTTTTTTAATTTTAAAGCCCTTAATTTGAAACTAAGGGCTTTTCAGTGAATTCTCTAAAAATTAAAGGCAAGTGTTTGAGTACTTAACTTCTTTAACTTTCCAATGGTGACCTGTTGATAATTTTTTAAAAGAAATCCCTGTGTCAGCCACAAAAGAACAATTTCTAACAAGATCAGTCGCAGTAAAAAGACGAGTGTTGTAGTTATAAGAAATTTTAACTTTACCAGCCGTCATTCCGTAATTTGTAATACCATAATCAGCAACCGCACGACCTGCAGCATTCATCATAGTTTTGATATCGCTATCCATAGTGCTTGGCGGAAGCATGGCAAAAGAAGTGGAAGCCGTGAAAGCCAAAAGAACAAAAATTAATTTTTTCATATTATTTCCCCTAAATGTTGGTTGAACTTAATCAAGCTTCTAACAGACAACTCCATCCATTTTCAAAGCCTTTCCACCATCCCCCAAAATAAGAAAAATTTACACCCCCCCCCGAAACCCCACCCCAAACCCTACGGAACAATAGCCGCCCCACCGCACCCCCCAATCATCCCTTTTCAGTTTAATTTTGAAGGTTTAATTTTTGAATGTAACAGGATTTGAGAACCTCTGGAGAGCGGATGCGCTCGCCGCAGGCGACTCCAGCGAGGGCA
>CAYMBT010000043.1:0-14858 GCA_964388755.1 uncultured Pseudobdellovibrionaceae bacterium
TTCAGCCAATGCTTTTTGGGTCAGAAGCTCAACTTCTTTTTCTGAGATCTCATCACCCAAAGCTTCTGATTCATCATCCATAGCATCTTTGACATGTGAGTCTTGCTCGATGAACTTTACTCGGTAATCACGATCGCTCCAACCCTTACCAGAAATCACGCCGACACTAAAAGAGAGTAAACAAACAAAGACAACAAGAAGAGCCGTTAGCACAACATTCAGTTTGGATTCTTTACCTTTTCTTTTCATGGAGCCCCCATCAGACAACATTATTATTCTAGAAGAAGCAGACTAAGCGCGTCAAGCATGAAAGCATTATGGGGAGCGCGTCTTAAGGCTAGCTGTCTTAAAAGTAGGCCAAAGTATATGGTCTGTATGGGTCAAAACCATGACATCAGAGTCAGAGACCCATGTTTCACGGCTCGACTAAAATCAGTGGGCAAAATCTTCAAAGAGACGGTGATGCCCGAGAGTCTACGAAAGCCCACCAAAGTCCTGTTGGCATTGTGGTTGCTTCAGCAATCCCTAGAGAATCATTTCATCGGAGGATTTGTGGCTGATAACACAGCAGAGAAATTAGACGACAGCAGTAAAGGTACGGACCAAAGTAAGAAGCCCAAGTCCTCGCCATTGTTATTAGTCATTATCACTCTCAACACATTGGTCATACTAGGTATTGGTGTTTTTCTTTATCTCGGTAAGAAAAAAGAATTAGAGCGTCCTTCTATGGAGCCCATTATCGAAGGCGCAGTCATGGATGACAAAGAAGGCTCGGCCGAGCAAGGGACTTACTCTGTACCACTGGATTATTTTCTAGTGAACCTTGCCGAAGATCAGGGACAAAAACTATTTAAAGTTCAAATGGAATTTGATGTGGACAACAAAGAAGTCCAAGAAGAGATCAATAAACGTATGCCGCAAGTGCGCGACATTATCATCATTGTATTGTCGAGTAAAAATTATTCTCAGATTTCTACACCCAAAGGAAAAGAGCGACTCAAAGAAGAGATTCGCGACACGGTGAACTCGTTTCTCACCAAAGGTCGTATTAACAAAGTTTTATTCACTGACTTTATCAACAGCTAACTCGAGGAAACAATGAATCAAGTACTTTCACAGAGCGAAGTTGATGCCCTTTTAGCGGCGGTTTCAGAAGGTGAAATCGAAACCAGCGATTCTAAATCGGGCGCTCCCAAAGATGATCGAGTGGTGGTGGTTTATGATCTCACCAGCCAAGATCGAATTATTCGTGGCCGTTTGCCACAGCTTGATGTCATTTACGAAAAGTTCATGCGATCGTTTCGTGTTTCTTTATCGTCGGCCCTCAGAAAAATTGCATCCCTCAATCATGCGAGTACTGATTTTTTAAAGTTTGGCGAGTTCATTAATACTTTGCCCATGCCCACTTGTATGAGTGTTCTTCGTTTTAGCACTCTTCGTGGTTCAGCCCTTTTTGTTCTTGAAAGTAAATTAGCCTATGCCCTTGTGGATTCTTTTTTTGGTGGCGATGATCGTCCTTATTCAAAAGTCGAAGGTAAAGATTTTACCCCCATTGAAATTTCTATTGTTCGCAAGGTTGTTGATCTTGCCATTGATGATCTTGAAGCGGCATGGGAGTCCATCCATCCTATCGAGTGTTCATTTGTCAGAACCGAAGTGAATCCACAATTTGTGGGGATTGTGCCTCCGACCGATGTTGTGATCGCATCAGCCTTTGATGTGGAACTAGAAAATGCCAACGGAACAATCACCTTAGTGATCCCTTATTCAACCATTGAGCCCATCAAACATAAACTTTCAACCGGGTTTCAGGTTGAGTCTGATCAAACGGATAAAAAACTTTGGACATCAATTATTAAAGATCAACTTCTTGATACAGAGCTGGATATTAAAGTGAACCTCGGTCAAAGCGAGATCACGTTAAAAGAGCTTATGTCTCTTAAAGAGGGTGACGTTATCCCACTGGATCAAGATGCCAGTGGTGAATTTGATGTTCTTATTCAAGATGTTAAAAAATTTAAAGGTCTCTACGGTGTTTACCATGGGTCCGTTGCAATGCAGTTAACAAAAAAAATAACTAAGGAGAAGAATCATGGGTGATGAGGCCGAAAATTTAGCAGAGTTGCTCAGTGCAGAGATGCCAGAGCTTCATAGCGTAGAAAATACAAACTCAAATAATGAGAATAAAAACTTAGAGCTCATACTTGATATTCCTCTCAGAGTCACAGTTGAGCTTGGTCGATCGAAAATGGTTGTTTCAGAACTTCTTAATTTAGGTCAAGGGAGCGTTATTGAACTCAATAAACTGGCCGGTGAACCCATGGAAATTTTAGTCAATGACAAGCTTGTGGCTCGTGGTGAGGCCGTTGTTGTTAACGAAAAATTTGGAGTTCGTTTGACAGATATTATTTCTCCTAAAGAACGTGTTCAACAATTAAAATAGGAAATTTTATGAAAACATTACTGACGACACTTATTCTTATTTCTGCTTTTGTCTGCCAAGCGGGTAGCGAAACAGATCTTATTGACGTTAATAAAGACTCCAATCTTTCAAGCTACATTAAGAAAATGAATAAGAAGATCAGTGATGAAGAAAGTGAAACGCCACTGGTTGTTGATGAAGCCCAAGAAGTAGAAAAGAAAAGCGAAGATCAGATACTTTTGGGTCTTAAAAGTGATAAGAAAAAACAAGCCGCCGAACTTTCACCATTTAATAAAATGGTGATGGCTCTAGTGGCTCTTTTAGCTATTGCTGGAAGTTTATTTTTAATGATCAGAAAATTAGGCGCAAAAGTGGGGCATTCTGAAATTGCGCGTAACATAGAAATTCTAACGCAAAAATCAATCGGCCCTAAAAAGAATTTAATGCTTATTCGTGTGGCCGGAGAAACCATTCTTCTTGGGGTCACAGACTCTAACATTACACCCATTCGTACATTGTCGTTACTTGAGGATGAATTGCCACAGTTCGTGGCTCCTCAGTTCTCTAAACAACTTAAAAATAAAATCGAAGAAACAAGAATCACTGACGACATCGAAGAGGTTGATGGCTACGCCGTTTCTCGTCTTGATGATGTTAAAAGTGCAGTGAAAAAAAGGTTCTCTATCTCATGATCAAAAAAATCGGTTTGTTCATTTTATTCTCTTTTATGACTCACCAAGCTTTTGCCCAGGTCAGCATTCCTTCAGTCTCTATGGGACTTAAAACCACTGACAATCCACAAGAGATTGTGGATTCAATTAAAATTGTTCTTGTTCTCACCATTTTAACCTTAGCCCCGGCTATTTTAATTTTAATGACGTGTTTTACACGAATCATTGTTATCTTTTCTTTTTTAAGACAAGCCCTTGGGACTCAGCAGATGCCACCCAACCAACTTCTTGTTGGTCTCTCACTTTTTTTAACTTTCTTTATTATGCGCCCTGCGTTTAACGAGATCAATGCCAAGTCCTTAAAACCCTTTTTGGATGGAGAAATCAAACAAGACATAGCCATTGAAGAGGCAATTTTGCCCCTAAGACAATTCATGTTTAAACAAACTCGTCCAGAAGATCTCAGTCTTTTTTTAAATCTTTCAGGCAAAGCTGAAGCCAAGACCCGTGCGGACGTAGAAACTTTAGTGCTCATACCAGCCTTTGTTATTTCAGAGCTCAAAACAGCTTTTCAAATTGGATTCATTATTTATCTTCCCTTTTTGATCATTGATATGGTGATCGCAAGCGTACTTATGGCCATGGGCATGATGATGTTACCTCCTGTTGTGATCTCTTTACCTTTTAAAATCATGCTTTTTGTCATTGTCGATGGTTGGAGTCTAATTGTGGGCTCCATGGTCAAAAGTTTTGGGTGATTTATGAATGAAGACTTAGTCATTTCTTTAGGTGGAAACGCTTTACGAACAACGGCGATGCTTGCATCGCCCCTTCTTATTGCTGCCCTTGTCACAGGTCTTATTGTCTCTGTGTTTCAAGCTGTCACCCAGATCAACGAAGCCACTTTAACCTTTATCCCCAAGATGATCGTAATTGCTGTGGTCATTATTCTTGCAGGCCCTTGGATGATTGATGTTCTTAAATCCTACACGATTGATCTTTATGAAAACATTCATACCGTTGTGAGGGAGTAACTTTTGAATATCATCCAGATTGATCAATTCCAAATTATTGCTTTCGTGCTTGTTCTCTTGCGCTGTTTGGGATTCTTTTTGTCTTGGCCTCTTTTTAGTAGCTCTAACTTTCCAGCTCCACTGAAGGTGTTGTTATCACTTCTTATGGCTCTTCTGTGTTTTTCTTTGATTGAACCCGCTAGTTACCCACAAGTGAATCATTATCAAAGTCTTATCCTGTTATCACTTAAAGAGATGGCTCTTGGTTTTGCCATGGGTTTTTTAACAAACCTTATATTTCATGCGGTCTCGGTCGCTGGTGAACTGATCAGTATGTCTATGGGGTTATCAGCTGCACAGATTTTTAATCCTGCACTCAATACCCAACAGTCCTCGGTCAATCAACTTTACTTTTTTCTAGCGGCTTTTCTGTTTCTTGGTATTCAAGGGCATCATCTTTTTATCATGGGACTGGTCGAGAGTTTTAAACTCATACCATTATCGGTGATGATGCCACGTCTTTCACAATTGGGTGAATTTACTCTTCTCGGTCAAAAAATTCTTGAGATTGGTTTGTTATTATCGGCACCGGTTCTTGTGTCCATTTTATTAGTTAACTTTTGTCTTGGTATCATGGGACGAGCGGTTCCACAAATTAATGTTTTGATTACAAGTTTACCCGTGAACGCCTTAGTTGGATTAGTGGTTCTGATTGCAGTGCTACCGTTTTTTGTCGATGCGGTCAAAACTGAAATTTTAGATTTTAGCGAAGTGATGTTTGGTTTCTTAAAAGTATTTTAAAAAAGAAGGGTCATGGCAGGAGAAAGTGATTTACAAGAAAAAACAGAAGACGCCACCCCCCAGAGGCGTGACGACTTCCGTAAGCAAGGGCAAGTAGCGCAAACACGCGAACTTTCTTCAGCCCTCGCTCTTCTTGCGTTTTCATTTTTGATTCTCTTCATGGGTCGAATCTTTATTGAGCAATTTTTTGAAATCTATAACGAGATGTATAGCGAGCACATTGTGACAGCCATGAAGTCAGATAATATTTTACCTTCACTGGCTTACGCTTTTAAAAAAATATTTTTACTGACTATACCGATTTATATTATCTTATTGGTTTTTGCTATGGCCTCGACTGTTTTACAAATCGGTTTTCTATTTACCGAAGAATCCATAAAAATTAATTTTAATAAAATGAATCCCGTCGAAGGTTTTAAAAGACTCTTTAGTCTTAAATCTTTGATCGAAGGGCTGAAAGCCGTCTTTAAATTTACCCTTGTGGGGCTTGTTATTTATTATGTGCTTCGCTCAGAGATTCAAGTCATTCCGACCTTGGTTTATACAGAATCACTAGCAGTCCTTCTTTACGTTGGAGCATTGATCGTTAAGTCTATGCTAGCCATTTCTGCATTGATGCTTGTCCTCGCTGGTTTTGATTATCTTTTTCAGCGCTTTGACATGGAAAACCAGATGAAGATGACTAAACAAGAGGTCAAAGAAGAAGTTAAATCCCGCGAAGGGGATCCGCTGATTAAAGCTCGAATTCGTAAAATTCAAAAAGAAATGTCTAATAAACGAATGATGAATGATGTTCCAAAAGCTGACGTCATCATCACAAACCCGACTCACTTAGCCTTAGCCCTTAAATATGATCCTGATCGTTATGCCGCTCCTGTCCTGCTCGCAAAAGGGGCCGACCATATGGCACAAAAAATTCGTGAGCTGGCTAAAGAGCACGGAATCCCTATTGTTGAAAACAAACCTTTAGCACGAACTATTTTTAAAACATTAGATGTTGGACAAGTGATCCCAAAAGAACTTTTTGAAGCTGTCGCTGAAGTGCTGGCTTATGTCTTTAAACTACGAAGGAAGAAGATAAATGGATGATCTTTTTCAATATTTAAAACAATTCGAGAAATACACTAAAAACGCCGATCTTATGATGGCTGTTGGCCTCATGGCGATTTTATCGGTCATGATTGTTCCGCTTCCAGCTTTTATGTTGGATTTAGCACTAACGGGTTCTTTAACCATCAGTCTTTTAGTTTTGGTGGTGGCACTTTATGTCAATAGTCCCCTTGAATTCTCTGTCTTTCCCTCTTTACTTTTAATCACCACACTTTTTAGGTTGGCACTGAACGTGGCTTCCACTCGTTTGATTCTTTCTGAAGGGCACACCGGGCCCGGGGCTGCCGGTGAGGTGATCACAGCTTTTGGTCAATTTGTTGTTGGTGATAATTACGCTATCGGATTTATTGTTTTTATCATTTTAATCATCATTAACTTTATTGTTATCACTAAGGGTTCTGGTCGTATTGCAGAGGTCGCAGCTCGTTTTACATTAGATGCCTTACCCGGTAAACAAATGTCGATTGATGCTGATCTTAATGCCGGTCTTATCAACGAAGAGCAAGCCCGTGCACGAAGACAAGAGATCGAAGCCGAAGCTGACTTTTATGGGGCCATGGATGGTGCCAGTAAATTCGTTCGTGGTGATGCTATAGCTGGTATCATAATTATGGCTATCAATGTGGTTGGTGGGCTTGCCATCGGTGTGATCCAAATGGATATTGGTGTTGCACAAGCAGCAGAGTTTTATACAAGACTCACTATCGGTGATGGACTTGTGAGCCAAATTCCAGCTCTTATTATTTCAACAGCGGCTGGTATCGTTGTTACTCGAAATCACTCTAAAGGAAATGTGGGCTCAGAAATGGCCGGGCAGCTCTTTCTTAACCCAAGAGCTGTTGGAGTCGCGAGCGCTTCAATATTTGTATTGGGTTTAGTTCCAGGGCTACCGACCTTGCCTTTTACAGTTGTGTCCTTGAGCATGGGTGGTATTGCTTGGGTCATTTACAAATATCAAGATGAAGAAAAAAGAGACGAAATCACCCGTAAACAAGAAGACTCTCAGAAACCGAAAAAAGAAAACATTGAAAATCTATTGCCTCTTGATTTGATTGAACTTGAAGTGGGCTATGGTTTGATCAATGCAGTAGAATCTGATCAAAGTGGCGATCTCTTAGAGCGAATTGTCAGTATTAGAAAGCAATTTGCTCTCGATCTTGGAATCGTTGTTCCGTCAGTTCATATACGCGACAACTTACAGCTTAAGCCCGGCGAATACCGAATTTTACTCAAAGGTAATAAAATTGCCGGTGGTGATCTTAAACCCGATTGTTTTCTGGCAATGGATCCTGGCAATACCTCGCAAAAAATGGATGGAATTCCGACAAAAGAACCTGCTTTTGGACTTGATGCTCTTTGGATCACTAAAGTGCAAAAAGAAGATGCCGAGATGGCAGGTTACACAGTCGTGGATATCCCAACTGTTATTGCCACACATATCACCGAGATTCTAAGACAGCATGCGAGCGAACTTTTTGGTCGCCAAGAAGCCAGTAAGCTTATTGAAAACTTTAAGAAGACCTATCCTAAAGTGGTTGAGGATCTTATCCCTGACACACTTTCTTTGGGTCAAGTGGTACGAGTTTTACAAAATCTTTTAAAAGAGCAAGTTTCAATTCGTGATTTACTGACGATTTTTGAAACCTTGGCTGATGAGGGGATGCGTACTAAAGACACTGACGTTCTGACTGAATCCGTCAGAAAATCTTTAAAACGAGCCATCACCACTAAATTAAAAGATAGTGATGATCTGATCCATGTGATTAACCTCAGCTCCCATGTTGAAGAGATCATTAATCAATCCCTTTTACAAACCGAACAAGGGGTACAGCTCGCACTTGATCCCTCTTACGGACATGGTTTAGTGAACTCTATTGCTGAACAAATAGAAACCCATCCCGAGGTTGCGGGTCAGCCCATATTACTGACTTCTCCCATGACCCGTCGTCATATTTTTAAATTAGTGAATCGATTTATTCCGCAGCTCATTGTTCTTTCTCATAGCGAGCTGAGTCTTGATGTGACAGTGAAAACAGTAGGTACAGTAGAGGATATCCATGCAAGTTAAGAAATTTGAAGCCGCCAGTATTATAGAAGCTTTGCAAAAAGTTAAAATTGAAATGGGCCCGGATGCCATTATCCTGTCTTCACAAGAGGCTAAAAAAACTTTGGGTTCTGCACAAAAGTACATTGTTGTTGCGGCTGTTTCTGAGGGCCAATTGCGAAAAAAAGAATGGGCCGAAAAGAAATTGGGTTCTGTCTTTGATAGTAAAGTAAAAAACCAATCCGCTCACAAACAAAAGCAATTTATCGAAAGTGTCTACAATGGGGCCGAGAAAAAAAGTATTGATAAAAATCGAATCGTCACTCGAACACCCTATATCGATATCGGTGATAGCCAAGAAATTACAGCTCTGCCGGCAGAAGAAGCTAAAGCCCCGAGTTTATCATCGGCCCAGCGTGTACAGCAGGCGGTGAGGGATGCTTTTAGAACATCTCTTGACTCTGAACTTCTCAACAACAAACAAAAAACAAAAAAAGAAATACCCCAGACACTGGTGCAAGAGGTGATCACAAAAAAACCACCGGAATTAGCGGTGCCTGTGGCTAAAATGTTAGAAAGATTAAAAGAGTGTGGAGTCGGAGCAGAAATTTGTCAAAAGTTACAACAACAAATTATGCAAGAGATTGCTCCCCATCTTGATCGAAAAGCCATTGTGGATTCATGGTTTGCCAAATGGATACTCAATCATACTTATGTGTCAGAAGAGGCCACTTTAGCTCAAGTTGAAATCTTTATCGGCCCCCATGGAAGTGGTAAAACCACATCCCTCTTAAAGCTCGCTTCTCACTCGATCGTTCAAGAGCAAAAAGAAGTGGCGATTATTACAACGGATCTTCAGAAGGTAGGGGCGGTTGAACAGCTTAAAGTTTACAGTCGAATTCTCAATGTTCCACTTATTGTGGTTCGTAAACCCAGTGACCTTAATCAAAAAATACAAGAGCTCAGTCATTTTGATAAAATTCTTATTGATACCCAAGGTATGAGTCTTGCCAATATGGAAGAGCTTGAGATGATGCAATCATTCTCAAGAATCGATACCCTTAAAAAGAAAAGGATTCACCTTGTGCTTTCAGCACTTTCAAAAAGTACAGATCTCGGTGCTTTGCTTAAAAGATTTAGAGTCTCTCAGTTTAATGATTTGATTGTGACCAGTATTGATCAAACCACTCAGCATGGAATTTTAATTAACATCCAAGATAAAGTCCAAAGTCCATTTCATTCTTTTGGTATTGGATCGGATATTGTTGATGGCTTTGAATTTGCAAGTAAAGAAAGAGTACTTGATTTAGTTTTTCGACTGACAAAAACCATTGGAGATAAGAGCAATGAAAGCAGAATATAAGGCCCCCGCGAATCGCACCCACACTCTGAGCATCACATCGGGCAAAGGTGGAGTTGGAAAGACAACATTCACCGTCAATCTTGCATTGACGCTTGCAGAGATGGGCAAAAAAGTTCTTGTTCTTGACGGCGACATTGGGCTTGCCAATATCGATATCTTTTTTGGTGTGAGACCACAAAAAACCCTTGATGATTTTTTTAATGGTGATGAAAGCTTGCAAGAAGTCCTTGTTAAAGTGGACAAAAATATACACATCATCCCCAGTGCCAGTGGTCTGACAGACTTAAAAACCATTGATGTCTATAAAAGAAAAATGTTGATGGACGAAGTCTCTCGTCTGAATAACACCTATGATTACTTACTGGTCGACACAGCCTCTGGCATTGACGAGAACGTGCAATATCTAAACAGTGCTGTTCAAGATGTGTTAGTCGTCATCACACCAGAGCCTGCGAGCATGGCTGACGCCTACGCATTGATCAAGCTTTTGAATCAAAATAAAAAAATCACACGTTTTTCATTGGTGGCCAATAAGGTTCTCAGCGAAAAAGAAGCTAAAGATATTTTTCATCGCATCGATCGAGTGGCTAGTCGCTTTCTTAATATTAATCTTAAGTTTTTAGGTTATATTCCGCTGGATCCCAAATTGAGACAGGTCGCAGACTCAAGGCCTGCAGCAAAAGCCAGACCTAGTGCTGCCTCAGCCATTGCCTTAAGACGAATTGCTGAGTCTATAGATCAACAGAATGAAGATAACGAAATTCATGGCAGTTTACAGTTTTTTTGGAACCAGATCCTCAACGTAGCATAAGAAATGGACTTTTGAGTTGGGCTTGTTTTTGTTAGAATTAAGGTAAGGGATCTATATGTCAAACGCGGTCATTAAAAAATATAAAGAGCAACCGAACAACCTTACTCCTGATCAAAAGGATAAGTTGATTATGGAGTATGCTCCTCTCATTAAATTTATTGCCCAAAAAATTGCGATGCGCTTACCTTCAAACATAGAGCTTGATGATTTGATTTCTAGTGGTGTGATTGGATTAATGGATGCCATAGATAAATATGATCCCACTCGCGATAATAAATTTAAAACCTATGCTGAATTTAGAATACGTGGTGCTATTCTCGACGAACTTCGCGCTCAAGACTGGGTTCCTCGCTCTGTGCGAGATAAATCAAAACTTCTTGACCGTACAATCATTAAACTTGAGTCAGAACTGGGTCGTTCTCCAGAGGATAAAGAGATCGCTGATCGTTTAGACATATCAGTTGAAGACCTCTATGACCTGATGAACCAAGTGAAGCCTGTCAGCGTTCTGTCTATTGATGAGGCTCCTACTTTTAGTTCAGTGGATAAAAAATCCATCCTCAACATTCTTGATGGTTGTAAACTTAATAACCCCCATAATCAGCTGAATGTTAAGTTTGTTAAAGACATAGTGACGGCGGCTATTGAAGAGCTTCCTGAAAGACAAAGACTGGTTTTATCACTTTATTATTATGAAGACCTCAATCTTAAAGAAATTGGTCGGGTGCTCAGGGTGACTGAGAGCCGGGTTTCTCAGCTTCATGCCCATGCAATTACTCGTCTTCGAGCAAAGCTTCAAGCCTCTATCGATCAAGTCGATGATGATGCAGCAGAAGCTTCTTAAACCTAAAATTCTGAATTGTTAGGGTTTGTCTTAAACTGAGACAATCAAATCGTCTCAGTTGAATCCGATAAATTTTTCTTTTTATTCTTAATCAAGCTGATAACATGACTAAATACCTAAGTCTTTTGTCCGGGGGGATGTGATGAGACTTTATTTGTTGTGTTTGTTTTCTGTTTTGTTTTCATTAGCAGCCACGGCTGCTGACTTAAAGCCCACAGAAGTCTATGCCAAATGCCATGCTCGCCTTTCTGATCATCCAGTCAATATGGATTCTGCGGCCTACAAAAGTGTTGAAGCTGGAACACTTGACCCTGTTCAAGCCTGTCTTAATCTTCTGAACAGAGCTAACTTTGTGGCTAAAGCCGGTCAAAGAGTCATTGATAATGCCAATGATCAAATAGCTCTTGGTATCCTCAGAAATTTTGATCAGTTTCACCAAAGCTGGTTTAGCAGTATATCAAGTCTGAATAATGCTACTGATCTGGCCCTTTATAATTTTGTCGATGTGACAGAGCCAGCTCTTTTTATCACCGATGCTCTTTTTGGCAATAAACATTACCGCACTGTTTTTACCACTGATCAGTCTCTGAGAGGTGTTCGTGTCGGACAAAATGCTCAGACCACTGGGTATTTTTTGGATAATACGAATTTTATCAATCGTCCCATCATCACTGGTCCATTGACAGGAAATAACAATAGTACTGCACTTGATAATGTCTCATTTCTTGAATTCCCAAAAATTACAATAGGACAATTGATTGGTGTAGAAAACCAACGCACTATGAACTTCGAACAACCTGGTAGCGTTTTCACGGCAAGTCTAACAGCCGCCCAGATGACAAGTGTACGAGAAGAGGGACGAAACTACGATCTTGGTCAACATTTTGGTGGCGGTATCCTTGGTATCCCTGTCAATTTTTGGGATTCTGAACTTGGTCAGCACTTTGGTGGCGGAATACTTGGCAGTGCTCCTTATCTTGTTTTTAGTTCTGAGTCTCGTGCTAAACTTGATGGCGGTGTTAGAATACATCGCCGTTATGCGAGTAACACTTTCTACGATCTCATGTGTCTTGATCTGCCTAATCTGAACAATGCCGATGTGGATGAGTTTATGGAGCGTTACAAAGACTCTGATATTAGCTTTCGCCAGGACCGTAGCTGTGCCCGTTGTCATGCGACCTTAGATCCTTTTGCTGATGCGGCTCGCAACCTTCTGACCGTCCAAACTTCAAATAATACCTTTCGTAGCAATTTTAGAGAGGCTCATCCCACACTTCCGGCGAATACACAGCTGACTTATATCAAAAAATATGTAGTCAGAACCAATGAGCAAACAAATTTGGATAGTGATGATACTTACCACAGACGACGTCCCAATGGACAGCTTCACTACCGTAACTTTAATGGGAATCTCGTTAAACAGAATGTCAATGGTGTCGCCGATCTTGGAGCAAAAATTGCTAACCAAAATGATATTTATGTGTGTGCTGCCCAAAAATATTATCATTTTTTAACAGGTGTAAATATTAAAGTTTCTTCTCAAGAAACCAGTGATTTCTATAAAAAACATCGAGCTGACATTGTTAAAATTGGCCTTGATCTCAAAAATCATGGCTCTCTTAAAACTATGATCGGTGATATTTTAAAAACAGATGCATTTCAAAGTCGCTTTCCAGGTGCAGAGCTTGAAAAGGTGGGTGAATAATGAAACGTCGAAAATTTTTAACACAATCAACGCATGTGGCACTTTCTTCAGGCTATTTTTATGGCTTGCAAGCTCTTCTTGAAACTTGCTTTAAAGCCAACCTTGCGCAAGCGGCAGAAGTCGCGGGGCCAGGATACAATTATGTAAACTTTCAACTTCCCGGAGCTCCACCGCGCTGGTACTTTGATCAACCACTCAATCCTTTTAATCGTGCTAATGATATTATAGCAGGAACATTTGGTACCGAAATTGTTAAAAATGGTGCTAATTATAATCCTGTTTTACGAGGTCATAAACTTAACTTTGGCTCACAAGAAGTGTTTATGCCACCGGTGTGGAATCTCAATTCTGCCAGTGGTGTTCCCTTTAAAAACCTTCTAGATCACACTATGATGATTCGTGGAATTGATATGGAGATCAATAGCCATCCGGTCAATCGCTCTCGTATTGTTCGACCAGTGAATAGTAACCCGAGTATCACGGGACTTGTGGCTGATAAATCCAATCGTCCTTTAGCGGCTGTTGGTCATTCTGAAATGGATGCCACAAAAGCCTATAAAAGCGAAACTGGATCTTCTGTGACCTTGATTAACAGTGGTGCTCCAGTGGCTGATATTACCCGTCCATTTATAACGGATGTGACAAAAGCCGAAGATCTTAAGCATCAAATTGTAAGAACTGTGGCTGATCTTGATGGATATGCTTTAGATAATGGTATGGCGTCTATGGGTTCAGAGAAACAACAGATGGCCGCCTACGAAATGTTTGCTCGTAATCTAGATTCTTTTAACACACGCTGGGCCACACTTTACAAAAAATACCAAGATATAATCGCTGCAGAAATTCGCTCACCTTTTCCTGGAATCACCAATGTGAATCCTGTGGGTGATGGAACCAGCGAAATTTATCGCTATGACCGAACGGCAACAACAATTTTAAATGGTTCGTTTGCCTCGCAAATCACCGCGACGACAAGTAATAACAGAATGGCACAAGCCTTTGCTTTTGCAGAGTTTGCACTGACTGAAAAATTATCATCTTCTGTCACTGTGGCTTCAACTTCAATCATGGATGGTTTAAGAACAATCCGAGTCAATTCGGACCAGCATTTTATTGGAGCTAACGTTTCAATTTATTATACATCTTTAATGTATAAAGCTTTGCTCGGTTGTATGACCGAATTTGTATCCGTTCTTAAAACTGAAAATATTTTTGATAATACCGTTATTCACATCATGTCTGAATTCAGTCGCACACCCAAAGCCTCAGGGGCGGGAAGCGATCATGGGTTTAGAGGTGGATCAACCACAATCATCAGTGGGATGATCACAACCCCAGGACTAGTGGGTAACATTGTAAAAAGATCATCGAATCCAACGACGGCTACCAGTTACCCAGGAACATGGGGCGAATCGGCTCATTTCTTTAAGAGTCCAGATCGACATCTTGTGAACGATGATATTTGTCATACCATTTGCGAAATGCTTGAAATACGCAAAGTCGCAGTGAAAGGCCAGTCTCTGATCAGAAAAACCGGTGGACGAGTCGAGTGGTCACAGAATTGGGAGGTTAAAAATGTATAAGTCCCATTTTTTAAAAGTGGCAGTAGTGGTACTGGTTCTGTCTCCGCTCTTTCTTTATCAAAATTGTTCGGATAGCTTTCAAGCCAAAGAGCTTGAATCATCGGCACCCATTATTGTTGCCGACCTTGATATTCACGAGCATCCGCCCATGGAAAAGTATAAATTTAAATCTGAAGTTCAACCGCTTTATGCCAATCGTATGTTGACCTACAATATTTTACGTGGGGTTTTTGGTCCCAGCGTTCAAAACGTATTGGTCGAAAAAGTAGCTTGGTCGCCAGCAGAAATGGGATCAGCATGGAGCCTTTACAATAAAGTGGTCAAATCCAATGCTAATTGCAACAATCAGCCGCGAAGTCCATTTGTTCTTTGTCGCAATACTAAGATTGATACCGGAGCTGTTTCGATTTCTGGAGCCAGTTCTTCTCGTGAAGGATATCGAATGAGCGCCTGCCAAGCTGGGTCCGAAGATGATGCGGCTATCAATTTTG
>CAYMBT010000044.1:0-14840 GCA_964388755.1 uncultured Pseudobdellovibrionaceae bacterium
ACTAGCAGAGTATTCAGGTTTTTTAAGCGGAGAATTTTGCGCTTGGTCAGTTGTGGGAAGTGTTATTCTTCTTCTTTTTTTGGGTTACTTTTCAGCGCCACTTTTTCTTTGGACAATTGTTGTTTTAACACTTCTTGTTGGATTTGCAGCACCGATGGCTTTAATCATGGCTTTTCTTGTGGTTGCTGTTATTTTTAATACTCCCCTAAGAAAAATATTTGTTTCTAGTTTAGTCTTAAGTCTTTTTAAAAAGCTGGGATTAATCCCTAAAATTTCAGACACCGAAAGAACAGCGCTTGAGGCGGGTGTTGTTTGGATTGAAAGTGATTTGTTCTCGGGCAAGCCGGATTTTAAAAAAATTCTTAAAGAGCCTTATCCAACTCTGACAGAAAAAGAAAAAAAGTTTGTTGATCATCAGGTCGATCAGCTTTGCTCGATGGTGGATGATTGGAAGCTTTGGGAAACCCGAGAATTCACCCCAGAGACTATTGATTATATGAAAAAAGAAAAATTCTTTGGCATGATCATTCCCGAAAAAGATGGTGGACTAGGCCTATCGGCACTGGCCCATAGCGAAGTGATCGCAAAAATTTCGACCCGATCCATTGGCCTTGGTGTCTTCATTATGGTCCCTAATTCTTTAGGGCCAGCTGAATTGCTTCATCATTATGGCACTGAAGCTCAAAAGAAAAAGTACTTGCCTTTGCTTGCAACGGGTGACGAGATTCCTTGTTTTGCGCTGACCGAGCCCAATGCGGGTAGCGACGCTGGGTCTATTCAATCCTCAGGTGTGGTTTTTAAAGGCAGTGATGGAAAACTCTATATCCGCCTCAACTGGAACAAACGATGGATCACTTTGGCCTCGATCTCAACATTGCTTGGCGTCGCCTTTCGTTTGAATGATCCAGAAAACTTTCTTGGCAAAGGGACTGACGTTGGTATCACCTGTGCCCTGATCCCGACAAAAACCAAAGGGGTTGTGGTTGGCGAGAGACATGATCCACTGAATGTTCCGTTTTATAACTGTCCAACCCAAGGGCATGATGTTGAAGTTTTGCTTGAAGACGTGGTTGTTGGTGGAATCGATGGTTGTGGTAAAGGGTGGAGCATGCTGATGGACTGCCTTACGGCCGGTCGTGGTATTTCGTTACCGTCGCAGTCTGCTGGAGCTGGAAAATATGCCAGTCGCGCAGTTTCAGCCCACGCTACTAACAGAAAACAATTTGGACTTTCTGTTGGTAAGTTCGAAGGGGTTGAAGAGGCTTTGGCTCGAATCGTAGGCCTGAATTACATGGAATCTTGCCGAATTTTTACCGCTGGTTCTATTGATAGCGGTATCAAGTCGCCAGTCATTACCGCCATAGCAAAATACTACAATACCGAAATGATGCGTAAAGTGGTCAATGATGCTATGGACATTCTTGGTGGGGCAGGGATCTCTCGTGGTCCACGCAATGTGATGGCCCATCCCTATATTGCAGCCCCCATCGGGATCACTGTTGAGGGAGCCAATATCATGACTCGAACTTTGATCATTTTTGGTCAAGGGGCACTTCGCGCTCACCCCTTTGCCTATAAAGAAGTGGCTGCCGTCGAAAATAATGATCTTGGAGGTTTTGATAAAGCCTTCTGGGGCCACATTGGTCATATCGTAGCCAACCTTTGTCGATCCATTCTACTGAGTGTCACCCGCGGATTTTTTGTGGTGACCCCGGGTGGTAAAGCCCGACGAATTTATCAAAAACTAGCTTGGACGTCTGCTGTCTTTGGATTTATGGCTGATATTGCTATGGGTAGCTTGGGTGGTTCTTTAAAAACCAAAGGAAAGCTGACAGGCCGTTTTGCTGATATTCTGGGTTGGATGTACCTATTGACCTGTGTTTTAAGACGTTACGAGGCGGAAGGTCGTCGCAGTGAAGATTGGCCGCTGATTCAGTACACATCGAATTACGCATTCACAGAAATCCAAAATTCATTTGAAGGGATTTTTGAAAATTTAAAAGTCCCAGGTCTGAGTTGGCTTTTTGGTGGACCCATCGCCTGGTGGTCAAGGTTTAATGCTCTTAATAAACAAACCAATGATCTGGTTTCCCACCAAGTGTCTCATCTTATACAGCAAGATAGTGAGCAGCGTGATCGATTGACTGATGGAATTTATTTATCTTCAGACCCAGAAGATGCCCTAGCTCGACTTGATCAAACTTTTAAAATGGTCAAAAAAGCTGAAGGTGTTGAGAGAAAAGTTCGTAAAGCCATTAAAGCTAAAACTTTACCTAAAAAACGGGTGGGCGAACTTTTACAAATGGCTCTTGATAAGGCTGTCATTACCCAAGATGAATTTGATACTCTTAAGAAAGCTGAAGAGATGAGAAGTGACGCTATCCAAGTGGATTCATTTACCCAAGAAAGATATCTCGCTCGAAAAGGTTAAGTTAAAGTTTAAGTTATGCCCCCGTTAGTTGGGGGCTAACTATTAAAATAAGGAATCAGTTTCTGGTTACCTTTAAATTCGGTTGTGTCTGATCGATATTGAATGACACGAGTTTAAGATCCATCGTTAAGTGATCAATGATCAAAGCTGTTCGGCATGCTTTTGAACGGTGTAATCATTAGGTTGTAGTTGTAAAGCTTGATTGATCAAAGCCTGAGCTTGTGAAAGGTTTCCGATGTTCTTCATAACGAGAGCTTTTACACTGAGAGCTTTGGCGTGTTGTGGATTTTTATTAAGAATAAATTCGATGTGCTTTAAACTTTCATCGATTTGTTTATTTTTATAATAAATGAGTGACAGAGAGTAGTTAACCTCTAGGTTTTCTGGGTTCAGTTGACGACCAATTTCGGCATGTGAAACAGCGCTTTTGACGTCACCAGCATCAAGGTAAGCATGGGCCAGTTGCATTTGTCCGACGACCGAACGAGGATTGCTTTCAACAATATCAGCCCACAAAGTGAAACTGCTTTGCCAAATTTGAATTCGATCATTGAACATATAAAGATAATAACTGCTTAAGCTCACAAGACTTACAACGAGCATGGCTCTTTTAGTCTGACTCTCCCACTTCTCAAGCCATGTCTGAATAATGGCTCCGTACGCAAAGAAGAGACCAATGCCAGACAGATAAAGATAGCGATCGGCATAAATCAAAGATCCTCTGAGCGGCACGATGTTTAAGACGGGAAGAATAAAAAAAATAAAAAAGCCTACTCCAAAAAAAATTTCTTTTCGCTTATGGATTTTTTCTCCGGCGAAAAAAAACAACAGACAGAAAACAATGACACCTAAAAGGTAGATGGCTATGGGTTTATCATAAGAGAGAGCTTCATAATAAGGGCTCAAGTTCAAAGGAAAAACTGATCGTGAGATATAGAACATCAAGGACTCTACCCCTACATAAAGTCGATAGAGGGGCTGAAAAGATGTGGTGGCCTGTTCGCCACTGACTTCGTGGCTGACAATATGAATATAAACAAAGAAAAGTCCAATGATGAGGTGGGGAATCTTTTCTAGGATTATTTTTTTTGTGAATGAACGATCTTGATAATAATCGATACAAAGAAGAATAAATGCGGTAGTTACGCCAGCGGCTTTTGCAAAAAGAGACAAAAGTAAAAAAAGAAGACTTAAAGCATAGAAACCCCATGCCTTATAAGATTGCGACTTATATTTGTGGAATAAAATGTAAGAAATGTAGACTAGTAAAATAAAAAAGGTTGATAAAACATCTTTTCTTTCTGAAAGCCAAACCACCGACTCTGGTTGGGTGGGGAAAATAGCAAAAAGAAAACTACAAAATCCAGCTAAAAAGAAGTTTTTTTTGCTGAGAAGAGAAATGAAAACAAAAATTAAGATGATGTTCATGAGATGTAAAATAATATTGTCGAGATGATATAAAAAAGGATCAAGTTTCACAAAAGAGTATTCTATAGCATAGGTCAGGAATGTGAGGGGAAGGTAGTCCTTATAGATATATTCTGTAAACATTCTTTTAATATCAAAAGCTTTTACAATCTGATTGTTAACTAAAAGTTGTGGGTCATCAAAATTTGTAAAACCATAATTAAGACTTTTGTAAAGAAAAGCAAAAGCAAGTAGGACTGAAATAAGTGGTATAAAAAAATAAATAGGACGGCTTGTATTGATCAGCCTTGGTTGAAGTTGAGTCTGTTGCGGTTTTTTTTGACTTCTTTTTTTTGCCATTACTGATTGAATTCAATTTGAAAAAAAGTTTTTAAAACTTTAGGTTTCAACAGAGTTAAAGGTGGTATTGAAACCATGGAATTGAGATGAGCCATAGAAATCATCATACCTAAAGCCCTTTCAGCTTACATTAAGGAACCCAATTGAATCTTATGGTATTCTGTAAATTTGATCTAGGCAACGGACCATCTTGCGAAATGTCAGAGATTAGAATTGGTTTTGTGAACTAGACCTGAGAGATGAAAAATTAAAAAATAATTTCAGTTTGTAATAAAATTCCTGCCAGTCCCTTAAAGTTTCTATTTTTGTAAAAATTAAGACTGGGGCTGATTTGATAATGAAAAACATTTCTGTAAAGACTATGGCTAAAAGTAAAGATAAATCGATAGCTATTAAGATGGTAACTGTTGGTGTTCTCAAAGTTTTCAATATTGAATTCAGGATTAATGGATCGGCTTTGAGAGTTCAAGCTCAGGGTTTGTGAAACGGCCATGCTTGAACTGATTTTTTTTAAGAGCATGGGTCCTTGAGAGACATAAAGAATATTGTCTCGGTCAAGATACTGTTGTTCGTTAAACCACCTGAAGATCAAATTTTTTGCAATGACGCGATCAAAATCTAAAGTCACAGCTTCGCCTGTGCCATCGATTGAATGGGCAAAAAGCTTAAGAGAGCTGATCAGGGGGAAGCTTTTTAAGGGTAGCCGGTGGGTGAATTTAACAAGAAAGCTTGAAACCAGAGGATCTTTAAGTTCGATTCGGGGTCTAAATACGGTTTCTACCTCAGAAATTTTACGAACAAGGGCGATACTTGTCCCGTATTTTTGCTCTTGCGGCCGGCCATCGGTCCTATTTCTGCCTAAGCCTTCAAACTCATCCTCAGGGTCATAACTTGAAAACTGTAGCTTCCATTTCTCTTCAAGATTGGGAAATCTGACGTCAATATTCACATGCCCATCTTGGCGAATGCCCTGGCCCTCAAGATTTTCGGTAAAACCCACGAAACTGATACGGCTTTTATTTTTAAGGTTACTTCTGCGATTTGAAAGCAGGCTATCAATTTCTACAGCTAAATCATCGATATGGGCTGAAAGTTGTTTATTGGTTTCAATCAAATCCTCTTCAAATGTTGTTTCTTTTCCATAGCTGATATGAGACAAAAAAAAGAGGAGCATTATGATCAAAGCTTTAAATTTGCAATTATTGACAGCGACCATAATTTTCATTTTGAGCAGTAACTGCCGGGCTCTGTCAATGTCTAAAGGAGACATCGTTGCCGGACTTGGGATAACAATGAATCGATTAGATTTGAATCAAGCTCCCCATTTAACCTCTATGCCTCAAATCAGAGAAAATTTAGGAATCGGGCTTTCGGCCCAGGTTTTTTGGCAAGAAAATGGATCTGTTGAAGTATCATTATTTTATCAAGAGACCCAGTTTGTGCGTGAATTTGCAGGCTCGGTTTTAAGTGAAACATCCAATCGATTTCACATTCCTATCTTAGTCAAATACTCGTTTTTAAAATACTTTTCTTTGGGGCTTGGCCCCTATGCCTCTTACCTCTCTGGTGAAGCCAAGACCTTAATAAATCCATCGCCAGTCCCAGGCTTACAATCATCAGCCAGTGATAGTGGAGAGCATGGCCTAGAGGCGGCTTTATCGCTTAATTTTAAAATCACAGATTATTATTTTATATCAACCGATTATCGTCATTCCTACTCTTTAACACCTAGAGCTGACGAAGAAAGAAATTACCAAACCCTTTATATTTCAATTAAAAAGCAAGTTAACCTCTAACAGGTTAACCTAATCAACCTCTGACCGGTCAACCAATCAGAAAAAAAATAATTTCTCTTTGATACTCAGATTAAGACTCAAAAAATAAAACACAAGGAGCTACTGAATTAACAGCAAGCAACAAGGGTCTTAGTATTCGTCAAACAAGCCTTCATCACCAATTAATTCTTCAAGGTTTTCGTTGGAACATTCATAGGTGGTCGGCATAATTTCAAAGTCATAAGTGTCAACAACAGCAAACAGACACTGGGTTTGAACTAATTTTTCAGCTGCACAATCCGAGATGGTTTGATTCGAAGGTGTACATGGAGTTTTGGCCCGAGTAAAAGTAACAGCATAAATATCCTCGCCTCTCATCTCATCTTGAAAAACAAGCTCAGCTGATTCAACGGATAACATATTGTCGATCATCCCTAAAAAATCACTATTTTCAAGACTTTGGCCGGCAAAGCTCATCAAAGGCATAAAGATCACTAAACCCATTAAAATTTTCATAAATGTCCTCCCATTTGCCCCTTAATTATCAGCTAACATCGACCCACACAACAAAATACTCTACTTTCCACTCCAAGATGAAAACAACCCATCCCACAAGTTCAAGATGCTAATGTCGATCACAAAGTTGGCCACTCACATAAAGAAAATAGAGTGTCTCACAATGAAACAGTTGTTGAATTTCTGTTTTATGGTCGTGCCGTTAAATGTCTCTGATCATTAAAATACTCAGTTTAAACAGTTCAAGTTGGCTCAGAAGCAAAATGAGAGGGGTTTTATGGGCCTTGTTTTTGCTTTGCTAGGGGTTAAGGAGATTTTTATGGAAAAGCTATTAATTAAAATTTTCATGGGGTTGGTTTTAGGACCTCTGGCTTTGAGCGTATCTCAGGCTTCGGATTTAAGCTTATATGAAGTGGTTAAGCCACTGAGTCCGGTATCAGCGGATATGCTGAGCGAAAAACAAAGAAATGTGGTTTTAGAAAATGTGACGGCAGGCCCCCGTGGCTTGGCTTTTAAATATAGAGGGGTCAGTTTTCAGCTTGTGGTCAACGACCTTAAAACTCAGTCCCTTAATTTAAATGGTGATTTGTTTACATCTCATGACCTTAAAAATCAAAAAACAATTCGCATGGCTTTGCTTAAGAAAATGGGTGTTTCGCCGGACAGAGCTGCCAGTGTGTGGAATTTGTTATTCACCCAAGCTTTTGCTCAGCAACAACCTATTGATGCCACTTACAGTAGCTATGATTTACTACCCATGAGATCTCAATCTAACCCAATAGGGCTTGATACACTTAAAGAAATGTTTTCTAGAGAGAATATGTCAGAGATGACCGATATTTTATCTACTCTTTTGACTGCTGTGAATGAGTTTGCATTTAATAACCCTGTTTTTGACCAGGCTTTCTCGATGCCCAACCCAGAGAGTATTCCTAAACCAAGCTTTATGACCCAGTAATCTTGGGTCATAAAATTTAGAATGAATTGTTTGAATGATGACAGCCTGTTTTAAATTTCATACACACCCCATTCATTCGCGAACTGTGACCTGACGATCGTTGATCACTAAAAACCCCTTAATATTTTTGGTTCACAACAATTTCAAATCACATGTCTTCTCGCTGTGAAAAAAAATCAATTGTCTCGCCTAAATTGTCACTGCTCTGCTAACAAGCTGTTAGGATTGAATTAAAATGGGTTTGAGCTGGCCTCGAGTTTGCAAAATAACAGATAACATAAGAAAGAAGGAACCCCATGTTGAGGATTTCAAGGCTAGAAACTCGTTTTCAAGAAATTGTTTTTTTACTGACAATTACCTTTGCCCTATCAACGGCTGTGGGTGGTGTGTTTTATTTAAGCCTCAACCCTGTGAACTTTATCAGTGCCGTGGGTCTGAGCGGCTCCTCTTTGATTGCCAGTGGATTTAAATTCTTTGGCTACACCTATTTCTTTTCAATTTTATTTTTGCTTCATATGGGTCATCTTGCTTTAGCCACTTCACTTTATGTCAGAGACTTGGTGCGTGGATACCAAATGTATCTTAAGAGTTTTGCAGTCTATTTTACTGTTCTTTTACTCATTGCTAGCTTTTTTAATGTTCTTGAAAATTACAATGGTTGGCAAGCCTCACAAAGACTTGTTTTTGGTTATGGCGGATGGTTTGGCTATACTATTGGTGGTTTTTTATACCGTGGGTTTGGTCTTTACGGCGCCCTTGTCATACTTTTTTCTATCACATCAATTATCGGAATCTCTGCTGGATATATGGAGATCGTTCATTCTTTTTACGTCATGAAAGACATCATTAAAGAGATGAGTTCAAATATCAAAAAAAATGGTCCCCTTTTTATTAAAGAAATGGGCGAAAAAATCGTGGATTTTCTGGATCAAAAACCCCAGTACGCCCACGCTGCCAATGTTGCTAAAAAGAATCATCAAGTCAAATTAGATAGAGCGATTACCAATTATTCAGGTCTTAACCCTTTGTATCAAGGCGGACGATTAGCCACAGATCATTACCATACCCCTGTGGCTTTGCTTAAAAAATCTTTGGATGAGGCTATTGAACAAATAGAAAAAAATGAAGAGAAAACCGAAGTTCAGCTAAACTTAATCTCTGAAGAAACTCAAACTCCACAAGGTTTAGCTGACGAGCAGATGGGTCTTCTTTTAAAAAACCTTAAAGAACTCACCGAAGAAATCAAAGTCAGCCATAGCGCCGAGCAAGTTCGTATTTTGCAAGACGAAGAAGTGGTCATTGAAGAAGAAGCAAAAATGGAGCAAAAAGCAAAACCCAAAAGAAAAGCTTCAGTCACTGAAAACAGCAGCGAAGAAAAAGCCCAAAAAATTAGCAAAAAGAAAACTAAAGAAGAAAAAGCAGTTACTGAGCAAGCCGATTCTAAAGAAGATTTAGAAGATACAGCTCTAGCTTCAGGCACAGAAAACCAAGAAGAAGTTATAGACATCCAAGCTTGGACAAAAAGATACAATACCCTTGATCTCAGTCTTCTTGATAAGGCTGAAAAAAGTAAAAAGAAATCAGAAAAAGAAATCAAAGCCATATCCGCTTCTCTTGGAGAGCGTTTAGAAAGTTTTGGTATTAAGGGCGAGATTATAAAAGCCCATCAAGGTGTAACCTTAACACTTTTTGAATTTCAGCCTGCTGCTGGAATGAAGCTCAGCAAAATTCAAAGTCTCAGTGATGATTTAGCTCTTGTTTTAGGAGCGCCATCGATTCGTCTATTAACCCCAATCCCTGGTAAAAACACTGTGGGTATTGAGGTTCCTAATGATGATATTTCGATTCTCAAATTTTCAGAAATGGTGCAAAGCTGTATGAAGGCTAAGTCCATGGCACTGCCTATTCCTTTAGGTGTGGATGTTTATAATAAAGTTCATGTGAACGATCTGAGTAAAATGCCCCATATCCTTGTCTCTGGGACAACAGGCTCTGGTAAAAGTGTTTTTATGAACAGCTTGATCTCGAGTCTTATCTTTCATCGCTCGCCCAAAGAGCTTCGCTTTCTCATGATCGATCCAAAAATGATTGAGCTAAGCCCTTATAACGGGATCCCTCATTTATTAAAACCTGTGATCACCGATGTTGAAGAGGCCAAAAATTTACTTTTGTGGGCTGAAAAAGAAATGGATAAGCGTTACAAAATGTTTTCTGAAATGGCTTCAAAAAATATCACCACCTTTAACCAAGCGATCAAAAAATCATCCAAGCGCTCTATTGAAGGTCGTCTTAATAAAAAAATCTCATGGAAGTTTGAAGAGCTTCCTTATATCGTCATCGTCATTGATGAGCTTGCCGATCTTATGTTGACGCAAAGAAATGAAGTGGAAAGACCAATCACCCGTATCGCTCAAAAGGCACGGGCAGCAGGAATTCACATGGTTATGGCCACTCAACGTCCTTCAGCTGACATTGTGACCGGTCTGATTAAGACCAATTTCCCAACTCGAGTTTCTTTTAAAGTGTCATCTGGTATTGATTCAAGAACCATTCTCGATCAACCAGGTGCCGAAAAGCTTCTTGGTAACGGCGACATGCTGTTTTTAGCTCAAGGACAGGCCATCGAGCGCTTACAGGGAAGTTATATGTCTGAGGATGAAGTCAAAAGGGTTGTGAACGCAGCCACTCTGCAGTCTAAAAAATAAGGGAAGCCTATTTCCCTTTAATGACTTTTAAGTTTCTTTTTTTTGCTCAGAGACCTGAGAAAGTAAAACGGCTCCAATGAGAAATAAGATCAGTATAGAAAAAAGTGAAATCCTAGAATTTTGTGTGATTAAACTGGTCAGGCCCACTAAAAATGGGCCAAGGACAGCTGAAAACTTTCCGAACATATTATAGAAACCAAAAAATTCGCTGACCTGATGGCGGGGAATATGTTCTGTGAAAAAGGACCGGCTTAATGCCTGTACGCCCCCCTGTACAGATCCAATGGCCACAGCAAGCCCATAAAAGTGGGTGGCGGTGGTAATGAATGCTCCACAAACGCAAACTAAACTATAAACCGCAAGTCCAATCATGATCCCATTTTTGGTTCCAGTTTTTTTGGCCAGAAAACTAAAAAGAAAGGTGGCCGGAAATCCGACCAACTGAACAATGATGATGGCTTTAATCAGATCATTGGTTTGTAAGTTTATGGCTAAAGCAAAGTCCACCGCCATTTTGTAAATAGTATGGACACCATCGATATAAAAAAAGTAGGCCACAAGAAAGAGCATTAAATTTTTGTGGGACCTTATTTTTGAAAGGGTTTCTAATGGGCCTAAAAACCATTTTTTAAGGGATTTTTGATTCTTTTGTGGTTCAACATCTTTGACCCATAAAGCTAAGGGAAGAGTAAAAATCAGCCACCAAATGCCAACACTTAAAAACACCCACTTCACGGCCTGAGTTGAATCAGAGAGACCAAACCACCATGGATAGGTGACCATGTAGGCATTAACAATAATCAGTAAACCTCCCCCTAAATAACCTAAAGAGAAGCCAAAACAAGATATAGCATTCATCTTTTTAGCATCACCCATATCCATCATTAAAGAGTCATAAAAAAGATTAGCGCCTGAGAAAAAAAACCAAGTGGTCCCATAAACGAGAAGAGCCAGTGGCCAGAGCGGTGATGGAATAAAAAAGAACAAACAACAACCCAAAGAACCTAACGTTGCAAAAAGTAGAAGCCCCCGTCTGGAGAGGCCGTAGGAGTCAGATAATGTGCCTAAAAAAGGTGCAGTGAGTGCAAAAATAAGGGCGATCACAGAGAGAGTCGTGCCTAAAAAAAATGTACTCTCTTGTGGAGAGAGTTCGGCCGCCCAAAATTTTTTAAAAAATATTGGAAAGAAAACGGCCACCACTGAAGTGGCAAAGGCAGAGTTCGCCCAGTCATAGAGGGCCCATCCCCAAACTGATTTTGAAAAGGATGATTTCATGATCGACATCTTAGCTTTTTTTGTTATGCTGTCATGGAAACAAAAAAAGTGCATTGCGTTAGTAGATGAAATTTAAAAAAATAAAGTTCAAGATTAAATATTCTTAAAAGGAGTCACGGAATGAAACAGATTATATATGTATTGGCATCGGTGAGTTTACTGGCTGTTTCAGCTTGTAATAAAGGTGCTTCACCTCGCACAAGTTTAAGCAATGATGACGAAAAGGTCATTTATTCAATTGGTATGGACATGGGTAGCAAACTCAAAACTCTTCAGCTCTCAGAAAAAGAGATGACAGTTCTTAAAATGGGAATTGATGACGGAGCAAAAGATGGCGCAAAACCCCTTGTTGAACAAAAAGACTTTTTACCAAAAATTGGTGATTTGATTCGTAAACGTCAAGAAAGCTTTGCTAAAAAAGAAGAAGAGAATTCAAAATCATTTCTTGATAAAGCAGCAGCTTCAGAAAAAGCCGAAAAAACTGAAAGCGGCCTTATCTATGTTGCCACTCAAGAGGGGACTGGCGAGAGTCCAAAAGAAACTGACCGTGTTGAGGTCAACTACCACGGGACACTTCGTAGTGGTGAAGTCTTTGATTCAACCAGAGACCGTGGCCAACCAGCTTCTTTTCGTCTTGATCGCGTAATTCCTTGTTGGAAAGAAGGGGTTCAAAAAATGAAAGTGGGCGGAAAGAGTGAACTTTATTGCCCATCAGCGATCGCTTATGGCGAGCGTGGAGCCCCACCAAAAATCCCACCAGGTGCTGCTCTTAAATTTGAAGTTGAACTTCTTAAAATCCTAAAAGATGAAGAAGCTGCTCCTAAGAAAAAATAATTCATTTTAAAAATGAGTTAAAAATAAAAAAACCCTCTATCGAGGGTTTTTTTATGTCCAAAAAATGGATGATTTAAAGAGGGAGGATGGATTCATCGACCCAATCTTTAATCAGGGTATTTAATATGAACGTGATCCGTCGATGGGTGAGAACAGCAGGTGAGGATTTCGCCGGACTCGATTTCGTCATCAGTCAGCGCTTCGGCGTTCTCCATTTTAACTTCACCTTCAACAACAGTGGCCTGACAAGAGTTGCAAGTGCCCGACATACAGGCATAGGGGGCATCAATATTGTTTCTTAATGCGGCATCAAGGATGGTTTCGTCATCTTCGATATCAATATCAAAAACATCACCATAGAGTTCGATCGTTAATTCTTTAGCCACAAAAAGACTCCTTGAAAAATCACACTAATTTCGACTTAAAAGTTCACACCTTGAGGTGCCTTTTTCAAGTCCAAAGACTTTATTATTTTTAAAGGATCTTATCTTTAAATGCATCTTGTTATCAACATAACAAGGTGCATTTAACAAGGGTTTCATGCTTTCATTTCAATCTATGAATCAAGCGATTTTATACCTGATCATCGCCACCAGCGTGTTTTCTATAATCAATGTGATGGTGAAGATGCTTGAAGGCATAGCCTCTTCAGAAATTGTTTTTTTTAGGGCTCTGATCTCTCTTTTTATTTGTTTATTTTTTATCCTTCGTAAGGGGAAAAGTGTTTGGGGTACTAACAAAAAAATTCTTTTTTTAAGGGGATTCTTCGGAACCCTCTCTTTATTTTCTTTTTTCATGTGTTTACAAAATATGCCACTGGCCCTAGCTATGACACTGATTAATTTTGCGCCACTTTTTACCGTTCTTATTGCTCATTTTATACTCAAAGAGAAGGCCCATGGCAGTCAGTGGTTTTTTTTATTAGGTTCTCTTTTTGGGGTTTACCTGATTCGCGGTGAAACTGACCCGGTACCCATTCTTTGGATACTGCTGGGACTTTTTGCAGCTCTCTCAGCGGCTGCGGCCTACACCTGTGTTCGTCATCTAAGAACAACAGAAGACCCACTGGTGGTGATCTTTTATTTTCCGCTTGTGACTTTGCCTACGATTGGCCCCATTATGCTCTGGCAGTGGCAAACCCCTGGTATAAATGAGTGGTTATTGCTGATTGCTATTGGTGTTCTTACCCAGGTGGCTCAGTATTATATGACTTTAGCTTATCAGCTAGAAACAGCTGCAAAAGTGATGGTTTTTAACTATGCTGGCCTTCTTTGGGGAGCCCTGTTGGGATGGGCCATATTTAATGAAGAACTCAGTCCCATACAGATATTGGGTTTGATCGTTGTCTTTACCTGCTTATGGGGACAGTATTTACTAAAGACTCTTTCAAAAAAAGGTGTGAGATGATTTACCAGTTGAAAGCCGATCAAAAAAAACAAATTCTTTTAGAGTTAGAACTCAGCTACTCTCGAAGCTCGGGTCCTGGTGGGCAAAAGGTGAATAAGACAGAAACTCAAGTTGAGGTTCGTTGGTCTCCTCTGAAAAGTGTGGCTTTTTCAGAGAACGAAAAGAGCAGAATTCTTCTTAAGCTCAGTAACCGTATCAACAAAAAAGATGAAATTGTCCTTACTAATGAAGAATTCCGGTCCCGTTTGAGAAATCAGGAAACATGTATCGCCAATCTTTTTTTGCTTTTAGAGAAAGCTTTAACCGTTCCAAAAGCTCGAAGAAAATCAAGACCACCAAAGTCGTCGATTATTAAACGCAAAGAAGACAAGAAACACCAGTCTGAAAAGAAAAAGAATAGGAAAGTTTATTGAACTCATATAATCTTTAAGTCGTGCGTTTCTTAAATACTTTTTTATTATGTTACCTTTTTATGTGGACATCTTGTGCGGATCGGTCAGTGAAGCCCATCCATGAGGTCAATTGTAAGTATTGGCTTCAGCAGTGTCATTTAAAGTCTCGCCAGCGCTGTCCAGCCGGGTACTCGGTCGTCAGAAGTGTGAGGCAGGATAAGCTGGGTGGCCCAGAAGGGTCCTACAAAGAATTTAAAATGTTATTTACCTGTGACTAATTTCGATTTTTTTAATAAGAACATCAAAGTTGGCTTGGGTGTGATCCCCATTAGAGCCAATCCAAAGACCTAAAACTTCTTTATGTAATAAATCTGAAGTTTGAATTTCAAAATCACCTTCACCTTGTACCAAGCTCAGGCACTTTTGCTGAAACTTTTTACTGGTGTAATTAAAATACTCTTGATGAAGTAATTCTGGGTGCTTGCAAGTGGTTAAAAAATAAACCTTATCAATACCCAATTTATTAGGAATCAGCTTTTCCATATCCACGAGCCATTTTGGTGCCACAGTTCTTTGGGCCCAGTTCAGCCGACTTTTACCTTTGAGAATAAGTCCCACACGCAAAATAAAATCATCCAAATTTTTTTCAGTTTGCCCTTCCGGAAAACGCGGCCCTTCACCGATAAGCCTCGCCTGAACCTTAAGATCAGTCACCACAACAGGCTTATCAAAAACATAAAGAAGCGGCGATGAACTACCATCCACCGATATCAAAACCCC
>CAYMBT010000045.1:0-14822 GCA_964388755.1 uncultured Pseudobdellovibrionaceae bacterium
CACGGCTTCAAGATGAAGATGGGGGGCCTGTCGACTGGCGTTTCCGGTATTTCCGACTCCGCCGACGATTGTGCCGGCAGAGACACGGGTGCCTCGAACAGACATACGTGGTGAAGAATGAAGATGCATCATTTTAAAATAATCACCATTATCACAATTAATTTGGATCATATTACCGGCGTTTCCAGCACGTCCAGAGACAGTGACTCGACCATTGCAGGGTGATCTTAAGGGTGTACCCGTGGGAGAATAGTAGTCACATCCTGCATGGGTCCTGCCGCCATTACGTCTGGCACCATAATGTCCAGCTCCACCGCGATTTTTAATCCCCATACAACGATCCAGCGGAAAGCGGTGTGGGTTCTGACCTAAAGGTTGTACACCGGCCGCTGTTTGTGCCGGTGGCGGAGGTGTTGGCTCTGGTGCTGCTGGCGGGTTACGGTAACCATAAGTAATAGCTAAACCACAAGTTCCCGATTGAAAAGACTCAACGTCCTCGGCCATTAAAGCATTCTCGTGAACATAGCCAATTCCATTGGGGCAAGATCTGTGGCCAAACTTAATCCAAATCTTTCCGGATTGCCTCATCGAACCTAAGGCCACAATTGAACTTAGTCCTGCCGACTGTAAAGTTTCTGATCCACAGCGTGCTGAACGAAGATTTCCATCACTTCGAATATTATAGTTTTGACTTCTCACACGAAGTCGACATTCTCTTTTCCCATCAGGTCCCTGGACGGATTCGTCATACTCTCCGCTGAGGGTTGGATTAGTCACTTCTGCATGAGAAGAGGGGGCGATCATGACAAAAGCTGTGAATAAAGAAAGTCGAATGAAACCTTTATTCATTCGTTACGCCTATTTTACCAGTCACATCATTAATTTTAAGTTTATTAGAAAATACAATCCAAGACCCTTGTCTTTTAATTTCTTCAGCACCATTGAACTCGTACTTTTTGTTTTCGTAAAGGTCGCTGTGGTTCCACACCACAAGTCCACTTTGTTTAGCCAGCTTCCAAACCTTACCAATGACAGCAAAATAGACGTTATCTTTTTCAACAAGCGGCACTGAAGGATTAAAACCACCTAAATTAAACTCCCATAGTTTTTGACCACTATCATTAATAGCAACAACCAATGTTGAAGCTGACGAATAGTCTGAGAGCTCAAGCAACAGTAAATTGAAATCGGAATTCAAAATGACTTGAATTTCGTTTTCTACGTGCATGTCTTTAGGAAGATTAAAGGGAATTTTGTGATTTTTTTTATCGATTGAAAGATTTAATAAATTTGCACTTTTATCAAGAGTCACCTTAATTTCTTTGGCAAAAGTCGGAAGGCTAAAAAAAAGAATCAGGGTAAATAGACACTTCATCATTCCTAAAATCATACTCAAAAGATTGATTTTTCACAATCCAGACCCTATGGTGCTCGACTTAGATCATTATAGAATCTAGACTTTAACTCAATATTTGATCTAGACCTTAAGCAGACTCGCACAACAGCTCATCTATAATGATCATTTTCTCTTTGAAATTAATTTACGTAATTCAAACTTCAGAGCTCATTTAAATAATACTCGTTGAAAAAATTACTTACTGCAAAAAAGCGAATTTAAAAAGTACAGGTTTGAAGTACTATTCTGCAGTCCGTTGGGGGAATCTATGAAATTTTCATATCTGAAACATTGGGGCTTTTATATTGTATTTTTATTTTCAACAGACGCCTTATCCGCCTCTGTTTGTCAGTCCCAATACACGATGCTTCACTACGCAAAAACAGAGTGTCATCTGATTGATCGACCCATGGATCAAAATCAAAGTTTTAAAATCAAATCCATGCTCATCAAAGCTCATCATCCAGAACCCAAAAGTCGTCCGACTATGATCCTCATCCCTGGTGGCCCCGGAGAGGCGGCTGATGGATTTCGAGAACTCTTAGAAAAAAAAGAGATCCTTAACGCCCTTTATCACCACCTTAAATTAAATATTATATTATTTGATCCCCGCGCAACAGGTGAGTCTGTTTTACCTGGACAGACTTTGACATCGTTAGAACTCAGTGAAAAAAATATGTCCTTTCAACTGATCCTCGAAGATTTTGAAGCTCTCGTTGATTATTATCAACTCAACAAAGTCATACTCATGTCCCATAGCATGGGATCATTTACGGCCATGAAATATGCCCAAAAAAATCCCGATAAAGTCGAGAAACTGATTTTAATATCGCCTTCTTCTGGAATAAAAAGCCTTGGAGATATTAATTTATGGTACTACGGCAAAGACTTTCCTCTTCTTAAAAAGCATCTTAATGCGGTCAACAATCCGACATATACAGAAGAGTTTTTACGTGTTTATAACTATATCGAAAACGTCGCTATCCAACAGCAAAAAGCTCAAATTCTTAATTTTAACAATTTTCCTGAATTTGCAGGGATCTCTGTTCATCTTTTAAGACAAGAAATTTTAAAAATGCTGGGCGACATTTCAATACAAAACAATGACCTGCTCAATTATTTAAAAGCCGTACAAAAAGATTTTGAAAGCATTGCAGCCCTTGATAGTCTTGTGACTCCAGAGCTTGTATCAATGAAACTCACCATCAATGACGTTATCGTTGATAAAAAATTCTCTTGGAGAAAAATTGCCAATTTTCTGATTTGCTCGGAATCTCTCAGTGAACAGCAAAAAGATTTAGAAACAATTTACGATGGATTGATCTACCGATTCCGCTGCCCAGAAAGCCCCTCTTTTGAGAGCATCAGTGATGTGGATCCCCAACAATTAAAAACACCCGCCTTGATCTTTACGGGTAAAGACGATGATCAAGTCCCCTACTTTTTACAAAAAGAACTGGCTGAATCTATCAAAAACAGCCAGTGGGAAGTGGTTGACGAGGGTGGGCACTTTCCGCCCAACGTCGAACCCATGCGCTTTTATAAAAGCCTAGAAAACTTTTTAAGCCTCTAGTTTTTTTACAAAAATTCTTAAGGCGAGTGGTAGACTCTCAGAGCGCTAATGGCTTTATGCCACTCTTTGATTCTAAGGTCCCGGTCTCGAACACTCATTTCAGATTTAAAACATTTATCAACACGATCTAATTTTCGAATGTCCTCGACGTTGCTCCAAACTCCAGAGCCCATCCCTGCCATCAAAGCAGCACCTAATGATGTGCTCTCAACCATTTTAGGTCGAAAAACAAAGACGTTAAGATAGTCGGCTTGCATTTGCATGAGCAGGTTATTGCTGGAGGCTCCACCATCGACTCTGACTTTTTTAAGTGAGATTCGACTTTCTTTAACCATGGTATTCATCACATCATAATTTTGTAGGGCCATGGCTTCTAGTGTGGCTCGTGCTATATGTTCCCTGGTTGTTCCACGGGTGAGACCTAAAAAACTTCCCCGCACTTTAGGATCCCAAAAAGGAGAGCCAAGGCCTGCAAAGGCCGGAACAAATTGGATTCCCCCACAATCTGGAACTTTTTTAGCAAGGCGTTCAACGTCCTGACTATTTTTAATAAAACCAAGGTTATCTCTGATCCATTGAACGGCGGCTCCACAAATAAAGGCTCCACCCTCAAGGGCATAGTCCACTGCGTTTCCGTCATGGATTTGCCAAGCAACTGTTGTCAGCAATCCTTGGTCACTAAAAATACGACGATTTTTTGTGTTCATTAAAACAAAACTTCCGGTACCAAAGGTGATTTTTGCGTCACCTAAAGTAAAACAATGCTGGCCAAATAAAGCGCTTTGCTGGTCACCGATAACACCGGTGATTGGTATGCCAGCTTGCAATGGACCCACCCGATCAGTCGCACCAAAAAGAGTGCCTGAGGCTTTGATTTCTGGCAGCATCTCTGGCTTAAGGTCAAAAAGTTTTAATAAATCGGGGTGATAATTGAGAGTGGATAAATCCATCAGCATGGTGCGAGAGGCATTTGAAACATCGGTCGAGAATATTTCACCCCCACTGAGTTTCCACATGAGATAACTATCAATGGTTCCAAAGCAAAGCAGTCCCCTTCGTCCAAGATCTTTAGCCTTAAAATTATTTTTTAAAAACCACTGCATTTTAGAAGCTGAAAAATAAGGATCAATCACAAGGCCGGTAATGGCTTTAATTTTTTTCTCGTGACCATTTTTTTTAAGCCACTCACAGGCTTCAGTGGTTCGACGACATTGCCAAACAATGGCATTACCCACGGGTTCGCCCGTTTCACGGTTCCAGGCTACAACTGTTTCGCGCTGATTGGTGATGCCAATGGATATTATGTTTTCTGATTTAATTTTGGCCTTTGCAAAAACAACTTTAAGAGCCGTCAAAGTGGAGCGCCAAATATCATTGGGGTTATGTTCGACCCAACCCGGTTGGGGAAATATTTGCCGGAATTCTTGGTTATGCTTTATTTTGAGCTGCCCCTTGGTGTTGAAAAGAGATACGGTGGTTCCGGTTGTGCCTTGGTCGATGGATAATAGGTACTTCTGTTTCATGAGATATCCTTGATGGGTAAAAAAATGGCTTGGTTTTTTAAAGATAACGAATATTGGGCAAATCTCAAAGATTTCGACTCAAAACAACTGATGTATCGAGTCATGCCCCAGCTTGTTGCCGAAATAATGAGCCGCTACTTTCGTATTCGTATCGAAGGTAGCGAACACATCCCCAAAAGTGGAGCCGCCATCATCGCACCCAACCATTCTGGTTACTCGGGGTTTGATGCACTTTTACTAGGTCATCATATTCATAAAAAATCTAAACGGGTACCAAGAGTTCTTACTCATAAACTTTGGTTTCAATCAAAAACCACAGCAAAGATTATGAAAAAAATGGGATTTATTGAAGCCAGTCGAAAAAATGGTTTAAAAGCGCTGACTAAAAATCAACTTCTTGTTTTGTTTCCTGAAGGTGAATACGGAAATTTTAAACCCTCAAACAAGGCCTATCATTTACAAGCCTTTAAAAAAGGTTTTATTCGAATGGCTCTTGAAAAACAGTGCCCTATTATACCCACCTTGATTCTGGGGGCTGAAGAAACCCATATCAATCTCGCACGCCTTAAGCTGGGTCGTCGTTTTAAAAATATGGTGATCCCTTTACCACTGAACATTATTCCGCTTCCTGCAAAGTGGCACATTATTTTTATGGAGCCCATCGTGCTTCCTTACTCCCCATTGCAAGCCGATGACACAGAACTCATCGAAGAGTTGATCTCTGAAATCCGAGAAAAAATGCAAGCCCGTTTGAGCCATGAAGTCAGCCAAAGAAAGAATCTTTACTTTTAATTTTTTGATTTTAAAACAAAACTTTAGTTCTCTCAATTTTAAGCAAAAGGGCCATTATTTTAATCCTATTGAATCACCATAAGACACAAGATGTAGAACTAAGGTCCTTTTTCTATTTTTTATTTAAATAAGACAAGGTGACTGTCTGTGGTTTTTTGCAAAGTTAAAAGAATCTTGTCGTGGCTTTTTTTAAAAAGTGAATCTTCACCTAATTTCTTTTTAATAAAGCCAAAACTCTTTTCTGGCGCCATGGTTTTTGATCCTTGCCATAGATCCTCAAAGATGAGCGAAGTTGCCGCCATCATTGCCGAAGGAAAGGCTCCATCTTCTTTTTCACCATAACCGACGATCAACATTCTTTGAAAAAGCTCGCGCATAGACCCATTGTAATTGGCCACATTGATTTTACCAGTCAGATCACAGGCCTGTTTAAGTTCTTTCGTCGACAATGGGGATTCACTTTCAAGAGTTTCTAGAATTTCAAGGCTATTAAAATCAAGCCCCCGTTTAATCGGACCTGTCGTCATAATTTGGGCCAACATGGCTTGAAATAGATCTTTTGAAAAAAAAGTGGCGCGGTTTTGATACCACTTAGAATAAACAACTTTTTTACTGGCCGATAACTCTTTCATCAGACGCCAAAGATCACCCACCTGATGTTCGCTGGCTTCATTCCAATCCCACACCATTTTCTTACGTGGATAAAATTCTCTCCATAAAGACGGAGGCTCTTTGCGATTCTGTAATGGAAATACAAGAAGCGCTCCACGACGATTAATATGTGAAATGGCCGCTCGAAGAGTCATGCCTCATAACTACGCAAAAGTGGTGATAAAGTCAAAGATAACACCCTCTTGATCCTTTTCTCAATGTTAGGTGAGGCCCATCAGATTTAAAAAATAACCACAGATATTTTTCTGATTGAACAAACGTATTTTGGCTCTGTTGTCTATACAGTGACCATATCAATTTGAGACAGAATCATCATACAATCAACTCCTCCGTTTTGAACCTCACTGTATGCCTATCGGATACTTGGCATATCTTTGCAATAGCTTTACTCAACAGGAGATTTTTTATGAAACTCAATGGTCCTTTAGCTCTCTTTCTAGTGACTTTCTTAATATCTTTTCAACTTCATGCTCGCCTCACCCCGCCCGAAGAAGTCCATCAAAACCAGATTCAGTCTGAACAGCAGGCCAATTTACTAAGCCGATGTATCGCTGGTGTTGTCAAAGAAGGTTATGCTTTAGCTTTTGCTCAAGACATCTGCGGACGAGTATTTAGTCAAAATACAAATGATAATAGTTTAAATCTTACCTCATCTTGCACAAATCAACTCAGCGGATCGGTGGGACAAAACTTAGCCCATGATCTTTGTCTTCGTTACCATCAAACTCAAAATCAAAACAATGGACAAGGTAATAATGAAATCCTTAAAGTTGAAACTATGGAATCTCAATCCGGCGCTGAGATTTAAGTTTTTTAAAAATAGTGATTTTTTTAAAAACCAAGTTGCAAAAAAAAGCTTATGACAGAAATCAAAAAAATCTTGTCACTGATTGTCAGTCTACTTATTTCATTAGAGTTTTTAGAGTATTTAACAAAATCTGTTTCATTTATTTTAGCTTGTTCACGCGGTGCTCTGATAAAAAAATTTGGTCACCCCATCAAATGGGTCTAGAATATTGAATAGAGTTTTAGAAAAGGAATTCTAAACAACACTTCTCACGGAGGGGACTTATATGGGGTCTATCTTTAAAGGTCAGCCTATGCGCTGGCTCAGTATCATTGTTACACTTTTAATTTCAGTCAACGTCTTTGCAGCCAGCAAGCGTTATCTCATTCAACTAAAATCACATGAAAGCTTTTTAGCCGCCAAAGCCGAATCTGTTTTAGGTGCACAGCGGGGCATTGGTCTTTTTGGCACCCAAGCTGTTGCACAAGACTATCTCAATCATCTTGATATGATGGTGATTGAGTCCCATGACAGAGCCTCGATTGATACTTTGATGCAACACCCAGATGTTTTAGCCATCGAAGAAGAAAAGTTCTTTGATCTACCACGCACAGATCTTTTTTCAATATGGTCACTGGATATTTACCGTAATGACCTCACTTGGGGCTTAGAGGCTCTTAAAGTTCAAGAGGCATGGACAATCACCAAAGGTGCTGGAACCCGTGTTATGGTTCTTGATTCAGGTATCGATGAAAAACATGGAGATCTCTCGAACCGTTTTGAAAAAGCCAGATCTTTTATGGGACCTGACTTTAAAGATGCCATTGGCCACGGAACACATGTGGCTGGCACCATCGTTGCCGATGGAACTGGTTCAGGTCTTATGGGTGTTGCTCCGGAAGCTCGTTTTTTAATGGGTAAAGTGTGCGACAACTCTTGCAGTAGTGTTGGAATCACTCAAGGTGTTAATTGGGCCATTGAAGAGAAAGTGGATGTGGTTAATATGTCATTAGGCGGCCCCTTTCTTTTTGAAACAGCTGTTTATAATCGTGCTGAGCAAGCCAATATTGTGATCGTGGCCGCTGCTGGTAACGGTGGTAACGGAAGCCTTTCTTATCCGGCCGCTTTAGCGAGCACCTTTGCTGTCGGAGCAGTGAATCCTGATCTGACAAAAGCCAGCTTCTCTCAATGGGGACCGCTTCTTGATGTGGTGGCTCCTGGAGTGAACGTATACTCTTCAGTACCCCAAGGGACTGGAAGTCAGTCTTTAGTTAAAATCAATTTTGGTGAAGGCCTTATCGAGGTCGCAAGCCAAGGATTTCAAAACTCAAATCCTGGCAGCAGCATCACCAGTTCTGATTTTGTTTTTGCTGGCCTTGGTAAACCCCAAGACTTTTCAAATAACAAAGCCACTGGAAAGATTGCTCTTATTCAACGGGGTGAAATTACTTTCCAAGATAAAGTCAAAGCGGCATCCAATGCAGGAGCCATCGGTGTGGTTATTTTTAATAACGAACCTGGTTTATTAACAGGTGGCTTAGAAACAGCGACCAACCTTCCGGTGATGATGATTGAAAAAGAAACGGGTGACCGTATTGTGACTGCCCTTGCAAATAACGAAGTGATCAGTGCTGAACTCAGCATTGCTCGTTCTGATTTTGGTTCGTTCTCTGGAACATCTATGGCTTCACCTCACGTGGCTGGCCTTGTTGCCCTTGTTCGCTCTGTAAACAAAAATCTTACGGCCGCCCAGGTTCGTGAATTGATTCGCTCGACAGCGACTCCACTCACTCCAAACCCCAGTAACCAATTGGGCCGCGGATTAGTGAATGCAGAAGCTGCCGTTCAAGCCGCGCAGTAAGTTTAATTTTTAAGTGAAGAGATTTAAAGGGGGCCTTTATCAGGCCCTTTTTTTATTGGCATAAAGTTATGGTTAAACGTGACTCATCAAACCCAAGGTGGCCCACATTGCTAAAATACAAAACCACCCAAAGGTATAAGCCAACATACGATGGCGCACATTATTGGACCCGAGATGAATAAAGCTATGCAATATTCGCGAAAAAACAAAAGCCCAAGCCAACTGTTTTAAATAGCCCGTGCTGTAAAGTGGCGTATTTTGCGCAACCACACAGGTGATTAAAAAAAGTAAGGGCACCTGAAATTGGTTGTCAAAATGCCGTCCAAAAATAATCACTTTTTCGGGGATCTGTCCCCCAGAGAAATTGTAGCTACGAAAATGACTGACTTTAAGCTGCTTATTTTTAATGGCACGAAATCTCACTACGAAATTACTGACTCCCAAAGCAAAGATAAAAAAAACCATTACAATCATGGGATTTAAAAGCACAGCCCCTCCTCAAAGATTTTAAATGCGCATTTAAACTTAAAACAATGGCGATCACAAATGAAATCAGCTGAGGCTTAAAACAAGATTTTGACTAGAGGATGGCGTTCCCTCCCCCGCAATAAAAAGACGCACCGGTCAAGAACGAAGGCGTTTAATCTCTTTTTTTAACAATGAGCCCATGAATGTTTAAAAGCCAATGAGGGGGTAATAAATTTCAAATTATTCTTTTAATTTATAGGTCATGACTTCATGAAAAAAAATTAATCACCCACATCTTGCCCAACCATATCCAGCAATTGGGCCCATTTTTCAATGACAAGACCCGAGCTTCCATCAGTTCGGCCAACGAGTCCCTTAGTGAGTAAAGTTGCAATGACTACGGCAACAAACATTAGAAGTATATATTCAACAATCAGCTGACCCTTCTTTTGACGAAGGATTGAAGTGGGGGTAGGCTTATTGAATGACTGATAAAAATTCGGCTTCATCTTTGCCCGCCTTTAAAGTACCTATTTTAGCCCAACTGGGCCTTGGTCTATTTGTTGTCTTTCTGGTTTACTGGGTCAGTGTCAGATCCAACTCTTTTGTATCGGCTTGGAGCGAAGAGGACTCAAATTTTTATGAATCCGCCTCTGAAGCCCTTAAACACCGGTCAGTGAACCCCACCGCACCCACCGCCTTTATCTTCTGGAAGCAAGATTGCGAGCCCTGTATAAAAAATATTCGCTTTTTAAATCGCTTTCCAGGCAACGTCAGAATTTATGGAATCCACTTAACCCTTGATGCTGAAAGTGAATTTGAAATCCGTAAGTCTTGGTACCAAGAATCACCCAAAAGTGCCAATCTCTTGATTGATCAAAACGACTTTTTGCAAACCAGTTTTAAAGTTAAATCTGTACCGGATACATTTATCGTTTTACCCAAACAGAAAAAGATTTGGACTTACTACGGCGATCTTGAAAAGAGTGAAAAACAAATGCTTCAGATCCTAGCAACAGAATAATTTTAAGCTCTTAATGCCTCTTCACTGACGGGGGTAAATCCAATTCGTCGATCGATGTCCATAAAAAAAGAATCAACAGTTTCTGGATTCATTGGACCTTTGATACCAATAACAAAGTCCTCACCCATTTCACCTGGGGCAAAAAAATCGGTGGTGCCTTCAAAAGATTTTTTAAATTCTTTGGGGTCACTGTAGAGCATGATGTAGCAGTAATTATTTTTCCCTCTGAGTCTTAAAAATTGTTCCATCAACTGCTTGCGGCTTTGTAATTTAAAATAAAGCTCCAGAGCTTGGGACTCTTGTTCGTTTGAAAAATAGATTCTTATTGGGTCAGAAAAGATCGCTGTATTAAATTCTGAAGAGAAGTATTTGGTCTTTGTGATGTAACGATCCATAAATTCCCCCAAACATCGTTACTCAAAGGCTAGAACTGACAAAATCACCGAGGCAAATCATTTCTTTTTTTTAAACAAAGCGTTATTTTTTTGATAAACCATTTTTCCGCCAACAAATGTGGCCAAAGTTTTGAAGTCGCCTAAATCGTAAAACCATTCTTGGTTATTTTGCTCAGAAATAAAAAAGTCAGCTTTGTAGCCTGGCAGCAGAGCTCCGGTGTTTTTTTGCTTCCCTAAAGCAAAAGCTCCGCCCAATGTCAGAGCCGAGAATACTTCTGGTAAAGACATCTTCATTTTTAAACGGGCCAAAAATCCCACCAAAGAAATATTTTGGGTGGGACTGCTACCAGGATTAAAATCACTGGCTAAAGCCACACAAGCTCCTTGATCAATCAGACCTCTTGCATCCGGATATGGACAATCTAAGTAAAGATCAGCCGCTGGTAACAGCACAGCGACCGTCTGAGAGGATGCCAACAAACTTTTATCAGATTCATTGAGACAAATCACATGATCTGCTGAAAGTGCTTTGAGCTCAACAGCCAGTCGTGCGGCTTCAGTGCGAGTCAACTGATCAGCATGAATGGTGATATCAAATCCCAAACCTTGCGCATAAGTTAAATAGTCTTTAGCTGCGTTGATTGAGAAGTAAGACTTTTCAATAAAGATATCCACACGCTGGCTGAGGTTCTTTTTTTTAATCACTAAAAGATCTTTTTTAAGTTTTGTTAAATACTCATTTTCGTTTTTAAATTCAGTAGGAATTCCATGGGCCCCTAAAAATGTGGTCACCACACGAATATGCGTCAGTCGACCGGCAACTTTAAGAATTTTTTCTTCAGTTTTTGTATCCAGTCCATATCCGCTTTTGATTTCTACAGTGGTCACCCCTTGGGCGAGGTGACGATGAACTCTTTGTTGTGAAAGCTTAAGCAATTCTTGAGCGCTTGATTTTCGCGTCGCTTGAACTGTGGCTAGAATCCCACCACCGTCTTTTGCGATCTGCTGGTAGCTGACCCCTTGATTTCTCAGTTCAAATTCATTTTTACGATCACCCGCAAACACAAGATGGGTGTGACAATCCACAAATCCTGGGAACACATATTGGCCTAGACAAGATATCTTCTTTTCATTTTTATAGGATTTTGGAATTTGGCCCTTTGGCCCTACCCAAAGAATTTCATCACCCCGAACAACCATGGCTGCATTTTTAATAAGGCCCAAATCTTTGGACAAAATTTTACGCCCCTGTTTTTGAACCACTCCATCCATTGTCATTAATTCAGCGATATCGACAAACACACGAACTTCATTTTTTTTCATAAAATTAAGACTATCAGATGAAGACGAAGTTGAAAACCGATCTTATTTTATTAAAAATCTAAATCTGGGTCATGCGAGTCACACCCAGAATCCCTTTGATTTTTGATAGATTCTGGATGGCTTGAGAAAGTTGGGTCGTGTCTTTAACAGCCACATCAAACATACAAACGGCTTTGCGATCTTTAGTGGTGCGAATTTGGGCATTAAAAATATTTATCCCTAAAGAGGCAAAGGCCTCGCTCATCAGGCGAAGAAGACCTGGGATGTCTTGTGCCACCACCCGAATTCGAACGATGCGATCAACCCCTTCGGGGGCCGAGGTCACAGTCCACTCGACATCCACTGATCTTTCGTTATCAATGGCAAAAGTTTTCTCGCAATCAGATTTATGAATGGTGATTCCACGTCCGCGAGAGATAAATCCTTTGATTGGATCTCCGGGGATGGGCCCGCAGCACTTACCAAAACGCACGAGAATATCATCCATACCATCCACACTGATAATGGATCTGGCTTTCTTTTTTCTTTGAACGGCGGATTTATAGGCCTTGGATAAAAAACTCTCTTCGGTTTTCTTTTCTTCAACGTTTTTGGCATCAGGCTCAAGTGCTTTGACCACTTGTCGGGGTAAAACTTTTCCATAACCAACACGGACATAAAGATCTTCAAGATCATTGGCCCCTGATTTTCTCAACTCATCGTTACTGAAAATAACTTCATCGTTAAGCTTTTTACCAACACTCATGCCGTATTTACGAAACTCTTTTTCTAAAAGGTCTGCGCCAATTTCGCGGGCACGTTTTCTTTCTTCTTCTTGAATAAAGGCTCTGATGCGTGATTTGGCTTTTGAAGTCACACAATGCTTCAGCCAATCTTTAGATGGAGTTTTATTTTTAGAGGTGATCACCTCAACGGTGTCACCACTTTTCATCACAGTTCTTAAGGGCACCATTTTACCATTGATTCTTGCTGCCACACACGAGTTACCCACATCGGTGTGAATAGCGTAAGCAAAATCAATGGGGGTAGCCCCTTCACGAAATTCTCTGACCTCGCCTTTGGGTGTAAAAACATAAATGTGGGAATCAAAAAGATCGGTTTTTATATTTTCTAAAAATTCTCCAGAGCTGGCTGACTGTTGATGAATGCTCACCAGCTCTTGCAGCCATTCCATTTGCTCTTCAAGTTTGATATCCACTTTGCCAGAGTTTTTATATTTCCAATGGGCCGCAATCCCCTGTTCTGCCACAAGCTGCATTTCTTGGGTGCGAATTTGAATTTCAATTCTCTCGGCTCCCGGGCCGATCACCGTAGTATGAAGACTTTGATAATTATTCGCCTTTGGGATGGCTATATAGTCTTTAAAACGACCAGGGATGGGTTTCCACAGTGTATGGATATGACCTAGGACTTCATAACAATTAGGAATTGAATCAACAATCAAACGAAAAGCAAGGATGTCGTAAACTTGTTCGTAATCCAAGTTAAAGGCCGCCATTTTTTTATAAATTGAATAAAAATGTTTGGGCCGTCCTTGAATTTCAAAAGGATTTTTAAAGCGTTCGGTCAGTTCGGTATCAAGAAGCTTTTTAACTTCGTCGATATACTTTTCCCGCTCCTTCTTTTTTTTGGCCACTTTTTGCGCCAGCTCATAATAACGATCGGGTTCGGTGTATCTAAAACTTAAGTCTTCTAATTCAATTTTGATCGAGCTAATTCCTAAGCGACTGGCTAAAGGCGCATAGATATCTAAAGTCTCTTGTCCGATACGACGCTGCTTTTCGTAAGCCATATGCCCCAGTGTGCGCATATTGTGTAACCGATCAGCCAGCTTCACTAAAATCACTCGAACGTCTTTACCCATGGCAACGATCATTTTACGAACATTCTCGCCCTGCTTTTCGTGGGTGTTTCTAAAGCTCAGCTGAGTAATTTTAGTCACGCCGTCAACAAGATCAGCAACAACGGGTCCAAAATTTTTATCCACATCTTCAAGGGTCACTATAGTGTCTTCAACAGTGTCATGGAGAAGGCCCGTCATTATGGTGGGAAGATCTAATCTTAGCTCAGCTAAAATTTCTGCTACACCCACAGGATGAGAAATATAAGGTTCGCCACTTCGACGAAATTGACCTTCGTGGGCTTTTTTAGAAAATAAATAGGCTTTCTGAATCAGTGCGATGTCTGCTGTGGGATAATAGGATAAAATCTTATCACAAAGATTTTTAATTTCAGCACAGTCATTGGGAAGCCCCACTGTGCTCTCTAAACTTTCTTTAGCCATTGATGGCATCACTCCAATTCGCTCGCGGTCATTCAAGTACGAATAAGCACTAACGATTCTGTGAACTATTCTCGTAGACCCTTTATCGGTGGAGTCTGATTAAATATTAACCCAGAAACCAATGATTTACGACCGCTCATAAAAAAAGAGGGTCTACTCTTTGAAATATGGGGCTGAAAAGTTATGAGTCAAAGGCAAAAGTAGAGGCAAAAAGCTTTTTTAAAGCAAAAAAAAAGACCCTTAAAGGGCCTTTTATTAAAAACTTCTCACCCCAAAGGGTTTAACAAGAGTTTGTGTTTAATCTAGTGGATACTGTCTTTATTAAGATCTTGCTCTACTGATTTTTTATAATCATCACCACGACCTTCAAATTGAACTAGACCATGGGCTACTTCACGAAGGGCCGTAACAATAAATTTAGTACGAACTTTTGTGATCACAGGCTGGGAACCTTTAAGAAGTTGCTTCGCTCTTTTAGAAACTAAATGAACAAGGGCAAAACGGTTATCAACTTTATTTAAACAATCTTCAACGGTCACACGCGCCATAGGCACCTCACTTAAGGTTGTAACCTATTCAAATGACATCAATTTTTCAAGAATTGTCTTAAACGTCTGGTATGATTTTTCAAAATCATCGTTCACAAGCTGGTAGTCGTACTTGTGGGCCATACGAATCTCTTTCTCTGCGTTCTCAAGCCGAATGGACAAATTAGCAGGTGCCA
>CAYMBT010000046.1:0-6795 GCA_964388755.1 uncultured Pseudobdellovibrionaceae bacterium
TGATCGCCACTTTCACAAGTTGCGCTTCACCTTTGAGGCGATATTTAAGTACCCCCTCAGTCAGGGTGCTCACTAAAGGTGAGTGACCAGGAAGAATATCAAGTTCTCCGCGATGGGCGGGGACTATAACCTCTTCCATTTCGGCCTGAGAGATCAGTTTTTTTGTTGGGGTCACAATATTAAGTATAAACATTACTGTAACGTCTTCGCTTTCTGGATCACATCTTCAATCGTACCAACGAGGTAGAAAGCTTGCTCTGGTAGAGCATCATGTTTACCATCTAAAATTTCTCTAAATCCACGAACGGTGTCTTTAATATCAACATATGCACCCTTCATACCTGTAAACTGTTCAGCCACATAGAAAGGTTGAGATAAAAATCTTTGCACTTTACGGGCACGACTCACAACAAGTTTATCGTCCTCAGAAAGTTCGTCCAAACCAAGAATGGCAATGATATCTTGTAATTCTTTATAGCGCTGTAAAAGAGACTGAACATCACGAGCTGTTTTGTAATGCTCTTCACCAACAACATCGGCCGTTAATAAACGAGATGTGGAGTTCAGTGGATGAACCGCAGGATAAATACCCATGGCTGCAATATCACGATCAAGATTTGTTGTTGCGTCCAAATGTGTAAAGGTTGTGGCCGGAGCTGGATCTGTATAATCGTCCGCAGGAACGTAAACCGCTTGAACAGAAGTCACAGAACCTTTTTTAGTTGATGTGATTCGCTCTTGAAGAGTTCCCATGTCCGTTCCAAGAGTCGGCTGATAACCAACCGCGGATGGAATACGACCAAGAAGTGCAGAAACCTCAGCACCTGCTTGAGTAAAACGAAAGATATTATCCACAAACAAAAGAACATCTTGGCCCTCTTGATCACGGAAATATTCAGCAATAGTCAAACCCGTTAAGGCGACTCGCTGACGAGCTCCTGGGGGTTCATTCATCTGACCAAAACAAAGGGCTGTTTTTTCGATAACTCCAGATTCAGTCATTTCAAGCCAAAGATCGTTACCTTCACGGGTTCTTTCACCCACACCAGCAAAAACCGAGTAACCACCATGCTCTGTAGCGATGTTACGAATCAGCTCTTGAATAAGAACTGTTTTGCCAACACCCGCACCTCCAAAAAGACCGATCTTTCCACCCTTAGCGTAAGGAGCTAAAAGATCAACGACCTTGATTCCGGTCATCAGCATTTCAGCTTTTGTACTTTGCTCTTCAAAGGGGGGAGCCTCTCTGTGGATGGACCAGCGCTCTTTAGAGTTAATAGGTCCTTTACCATCAACCGGTTCACCAACCACGTTGATGATACGGCCAAGAACTTCTTTACCAACTGGTGTTGTAATGGTGTCGCCAGTGGCAAGAACCTCTTGTCCACGGGTCAAACCTTCAGAAGTATCCATTGCAACCGCACGAACCAGTCCATCACCAAGATGCTGGGCCACTTCAAGAACAAGGTTGTTCGCTTTGTCACTGATGGATTTGTTCGTTGTTGTTAAAGCAGAAAGGATCGGAGGGAGATTGCCAGATGCAAACTCAACGTCCACAACAGGACCCATCACTTGTTTTACGATACCTTTTTCCATTGATAATTCTCCTTTAACCGTTGAGTGCCTCTGCACCGGTTGTAATTTCTATGAGCTCTTTTGTAATCGAGGCCTGTCTTAATTTATTGTAAGTTGTCGTTAATGTTTTAATCAGTGTTCCGGCATTTTTTGTGGAACTTTCCATGGATGTCATTCTGGCCCCGTGTTCAGAGGCGACACTTTCAGACATACAGCGATAAACCTGAATGGCAAAATGTTTCTGAAGAAGTTCTTCGATAATTTGTAAGGGTGTGGGTTCAAAAATAAGATCTTTGGCAAACACTTGTGAGCCACTATCACTAAAGCTAGTGGATTTTTCGGCATCAATAGGTAAAAGTCGCTCGATCACTGTGTTTTGCGAGATGGCTGATTTAAATTCATTATAAATCACATGAACTTCGTCATACGCGCCACTGGAAAATGCAGTCATTACTTTTTCTGCAACTCCGGCCGCCATAGAGTAAGAAATATCTTTATCAAGGCCCGTGATGAATTCGATAGGCTTAATATTTCTTCTGGCAAAATAGTCGCGAACTCTGCGGCCAATAAAAATAAAATCAAGCTTCTCGTAACTGGATTTTTTTTCTGCCATCAGTTTTTCAGTGTATTTGGCGATGCTTGAATTGAATGATCCGCAAAGACCGCGATCCGAAGCAATAACAACAACAAGTGCCGTCTTTGGTTGCTCAACTTGTCTTAAAAGACGGTGATCTACTTTTTGTGTTTCAGCAATATCAGAAATCAAAGTCAGTATGTGACCAGCGTATGGTCTTAGGTTCACAATGTTTTGTTGGGCGCGACGAAGTTTTGCCGCAGACACAAGCTTCAATGCGCTTGTGATCTTTTGGGTGTTCTTCGTAGAGTCAATACGATTGCGAATGTCCTTTAAACTTGGCATCTAGCTCAACCTATTTTGTCGTTTCGAAAACCGCTTTAAACTCAACAATAGCTGCGTCTAATTTGGCTTTGGTTTCATCTGAAATTTTTTGCTCTTTAGTGATCGAATCAATGACTACAGAGAATTTTTGTTTCATGAATTGTAAAAATTCTTTTTCAAATCTTTGAACCTGATTCACTGGAATTTGATCAATGGCACCGTTTGATGCGGCATAAATCGAAACAATTTGGTCTGTCACTTCATAGGGTGTGTACTGAGCTTGTTTAAGTAACTCAACAAAACGCTCACCGCGAGCCAACTGTGATTTTGATGCAGGATCAAGATCAGAAGCGAAGGCAGCAAAAGCCTCAAGTTCACGATACTGAGCCAAGGCTAGCTTGAGTGTTCCACCCACCTGTTTCATGGCTTTAATCTGAGCGGCACCACCCACACGAGAAACTGATTTACCAACATCAACAGCAGGACGAATCCCTTTGTAAAATAAATCAGAAACAAGAAAGATCTGACCATCAGTAATAGAAATCACGTTAGTCGGAATATATGCAGAGATGTCTCCAGCTTGAGTTTCAATAATAGGTAGAGCCGTCAAAGATCCACCGCCTTCGGCCGCTGACATTTTTGCCGCTCTCTCTAAGAGGCGCGAGTGAACGTAAAACACATCTCCTGGGAAAGCTTCTCGCCCCGGAGGTCTTCTGAGAAGAAGTGAAAGCTGACGATAAGCTTGAGCTTGTTTAGTAAGATCATCATAAACAATCAAAGCGTGACGACCAGAATCTCTGAAGTATTCAGCCATTGCCGTTCCTGCATAAGGAGCAAGATACTGCATCGGTGCTGGGGCCGAAGCTCCAGCCGAAATAACAGTTGTAAATTCAAGAGCTCCGGCTTCGCGAAGTTTTTCAACAACAAGGGCAACAGTGGATTGTTTTTGTCCAATAGCTACGTAAAAGCACTGAACGTTTTTACCTTTTTGGTTAATGATCGTATCAATGGCAACGGCCGTTTTACCCGTTTGACGGTCACCAATAATCAACTCACGCTGACCGCGACCAATAGGAATCATTGAATCAATAGCTTTAATCCCAGTTTGAAGGGGCTCGTGAACCGGTTGTCTAGAAACAATTCCCGGTGCCTTAACATCGATGACTCTTGTACCTTTAGATTCAATGGGCCCTTTACCATCAATGGGGTTTCCAAGGGCGTCAACAACGCGGCCAAGAAGGCCTTCGCCAACAGGCACCTCAACGATTTTTTGTGTTCTTTTAACAGTGTCGCCTTCTTTGATGTAGCGATCTTCACCGAAAATAACCACGCCCACAGAATCTTGTTCAAGGTTAAGAACCATTCCATAAATGTCGCCTGGAAATTCGATCAGCTCTCCAGCCATGGCTGACTGTAGTCCGTAGATTCGAGCCACACCATCACCCACAGAAAGAACGGTTCCTGTTTCTTTGACCTCAAGTTGTGTGGTGTACTTTTCAATTTGTTCTTTAAGAATTCGGCTTATTTCATCAGCGCGGATTTTTGTAGCCATTACTGGACTCTCCTCATCATAAAATCATTTAATTTCTGCATATGGGATTGAATACTGTCTTCAAATATATAGCTGCCCACTCGAGCCTCTATGCCACCAATCATCTCGGGATTGACTTTAAATTTTAAATCAACACTTGAGGCAAGTTTCTTTTCGATGGCTTTTGTAATTCTTGTTTTTTCGTCTTCACTGAGCTCAGTGGCGGAGTTCACTTCGCCAGTCACAAGACCCTTATCAAAAGAATATTTTTCTTTATAAGAGTCCAGAATGTTGTGAATTTCGTTAAGACGATTATTTTTAGCTAAAATACGAATTAAATTTTTAATCTCAGAGTTCAGTGAATCACCAAAAGCAAGTGCAATCATTTCTTCTTTTTGCTGGTCCGTTAAAAGGGGGGACGTCAGCAAGACCAAGCCTTTTTTATTTTTCATCAAACCATCACTCAGTGCCTGAAGAGATTCTAAAGCATGTTCTATTTGATTTGTTTTCTTACAAGATTCATAAAGGGCTGTGGCGTATCGACTGGAAATTTTTGACATTAGTGAACTCCATCACTGGCAGACACAAAGTGATTGTTCCAGGCCTTTTGTTGTTCTGTTGAAAGTTGGCCGGCTAATTTATTTTTGGCCTGAAGAGCTGATTTCGAATAAGCCTCGCGACGAAGACTCTCAATTTGTTTTTGTGTTTCAAAATCAACACTCGCTAAAGCCAGTTTATTAATTCTTTGGGCTTCGTTTTTAGCTTGAGCCAACTGATCGCGATAAGAATCTTCAGCATTTTTTTGAGCTTCTTTAACTTGCTGATCAAACGTATTTTTAATCTCAGCCAAACGATCAGAGACTTCTTTGAATTTAGCTTCGGCCTCTTTTTTAAATCTTAAAGACTGCTCGACGCTATCAAGATAGGATTTCTTTTTATCAATAAAAAATTGGGAAACGTTTTTTCTTTGGGTAAAATAAATCAGGGCACCCAAAATAGATAGGTTAGCAATCTGAGAAATAACCGCAGAAACAGGAACACCTTCGCCCGACGCTGACCAAACCAGGGTTGGTACAAAAAGGGCTAGTAATATTAAGAGGGCTTTATTTTGATTCACGATTATTGCCTCATGATTTTGTTTTGAATGTTTTCACTGATCGAAGGGATAAACTGATCCATCTCTTTTCTCACAGCTGCGACTGTATCGTCCAATTGCTTTTGGGCCAGTTTTAGATCTTGGTCAGCCTGTTTTTTTGCTTCACCAATAATGAGATCTGTTTCAGCCTTAGCTTTATCATTCCATGTTGAAAACACTTCTCTGATTTTAGTGTTCAAATCTCGCGCTGTTTTTTTATAGGACTCTTCTTTTTCATTGGACTGAGCAAGTAGTTTTTCGGCCTGCTCTTGGCCGCCAACGGTACGGTTCATTCTTTCATCGTAGGCCTTAAGATAGGGTTTAAATACGATGTAATTCATCGATATATAGGCCAAAAAGAACACGGCAAACTGATAAAACACAGTTGTATTTATGCCAAGGGATGTAAGAATCTCAATAACTTGACTCATAGACTTTAGATCCAAATGTTAAAATTGGATTATGATTTATGCTTTTTAAGCCTAGGTGGTCAAGTTAAAATAAGGCGGGATTTTTTTGCTTTCAATGCCTAAGGCCCCATATTGGTGAGGCCTTGGCCGGTATCTTATTTTTTAGACTGAGAAACAGATTTGAGCTTTTGGCTGAGAGATGAAAGCTCATCGTCAGAGTAAAATGAGATCTCAATTTTACCTCTCCCTTGTTTATAAAGTATCTGAACTTTTGTTCCAAGGGCCCTTTGAATTTCATCAGAGAGGTTTTTTACCAATCTCTCTTTGGCGTTCATACCATCAGGGGCTTCTCCTTCGAGTTGAGCCCGATCCCGTTTTTTTATTTCTTTTTCAAGAGCGCGGACAGAAAGTTTTTTTAATGAAACCTTTCGGGCCAGCTTTGATTGGATTTTGGGATCATCCACCGAAAGTAAAACTTTGGCGTGACCCACCGAAAGAACCCCCTGCCTTAACATCTCTTTGACTTCACGGGGAAGGGTCAGAACTCGTAAGGCATTGGTCACTGTCGCGCGGTTTTTGCCCACTTTGTCAGCAACACTTTGTTGTGAAAGATTATACTCATCCACAAGAAGTTGATAACCCATGGCTTCTTCCAAGGGATTAAGATCTTCGCGCTGTAAGTTTTCGATCAAAGCAAGCTCCATGGCTTTTTGATCATCCACATTTTTAACGATTGCAGGGATTTCAGAAAGACCTGCCAATTGAGAGGCGCGCCACCTTCTTTCGCCCGCAATAATTTCGTATTGTCCGCCAACTTGTCGGACCGTAATTGGCTGAAGAACACCTTGTTCTTTTATAGATTGGGCCAGCTCCTCAAGAGGTTCTTTGAGAAAATCTTTTCTCGGCTGACTTTGATTAGGAATCACCTTTTCAATGGCTAAACTCCAAATGCGGTTGGACAAAGATAAGTCTCTTTCAGCACTTGTGTTTTCTTGAACGGACTCTTGTTTTGCCTGAACCGGCGCCCCATCTGCGCTTATTTTTTCAGGGACTGTGGGTTCATTGACCCTGGCCACAGAAACTTCAGCTTTGGGTTGTGATGTGCTTATTGTTTTTTTTGCAACCACCGTGGCTGATGCTGGAATTTTTAATTCTGTCTTTATAATAGGTGCCGAAATTTGAACCTTTGGAATCACTCTTGGAGTTGTGTCCAATGGAGTTGTCGGACGCGGACTTATTGTAGTTC
>CAYMBT010000046.1:6805-14660 GCA_964388755.1 uncultured Pseudobdellovibrionaceae bacterium
ATTGGGGCTCAAATGCAGAAGCATCCGTACTTAAAAGACTACCCAAACCCCTACCCAAACGGCTTTTATTTTGACCACTTTTATTATTAGAGTTGGACATCTGTAGCCTCCGCCTGATCATTTTGACTATTCATCTGAGTAGTCACCGATTGATTACTTAGTATTTCCTTGGCTAATTCTATATATTTACGCGACCCCACAGATTTACCATCATATTCAAATATGGGTAGTCCGTGACTAGGCGCCTCGCTCAACCTTACATTTCTTGGAATAATGGCCTTGAACACCTTGTCGTTAAAATGACTTTGAATTTCATTAACAACTTGGTGGGATAAATTGTTTCGGCTATCAAACATCGTTAACAGAATTCCTTCAATTTTAAGATCTGGATTAAGACTCTTTTTAACAAGTCCTGCAGTATTAAGAAGTTGGCTCAGACCTTCAAGGGCATAGTATTCACATTGAAGGGGAACTAAAAAAGATTGGGCTGCGGTCAGGGCATTGAGTGTTAATAAACCCAACGATGGCGGACAATCTATAAATATAAAATCATAACGATCATTGATTTCCGAGAAAGCTGCCTTGAGCCGGTATTCACGCTGATGCTCATTAACTAGTTCTATTTCAGCACCCACTAAATCAGAATTTGCCGGGATGATAGATAGATTTTTAAAAGCTGTTTTGTAAATCACCTCATCTATTGTGCTTTCGGAAATAAGAAGGTGATAAACATTGGCATCTTGAAATTCATGTCTTTTCAGACCTAGTCCGCTGGACGCATTTCCCTGTGGATCTAAATCGACCAGTAAAACCCTTTGTCCCATGCTTGCTAATGCCGATGAGATATTAACTGATGATGTTGTTTTACCAACTCCACCTTTTTGATTCACCACACATACTGTTTTAGCCATACTCTCCCCATTTCATATTTTTCATCCGCACTAGTGGTCATAATGATCACCCTATAGACGCGGCGCATTAACTGTCGTGGCTTATAGATTTAAATAAAAAAACAAGACACACGTAAAAGTAACAGCAGGTCTATAAACTTTTCAAGAGAAAAGACCGATGTTCCACGTAGAACATGTCGATTTATAAAAACTTTCTTTTTTTATTCGTCTTTCTTCCCGCAGTGTTGAGCTGTGAGTCCAAGAGCTCCTATGATATCGAGTCTGATAAAATGATAACAGATCTTAATCTTGAGATAAAATCTCTCGATGATGAGTATAGAACTCTAGTGGGTGAGTTGGAGAAAGTCTCCACCGTATTGAATGACCAAGATATCGATACAGAAATCAGAAAAAGCATTAAGAAAGAGTTGCTTGAAGGTGAAGACTATAAAAAGCAAATAGATCAGTGGTTATCCTACTTAAAAATGAAAAGAAAGATACGTCACAAATCGCTGATCGATCGAAAAAATCAAAAAAATCTCTCAGAACAAGCTAAAGAAGAAATAGAGGCCTATTTTATTCAAAAAAAGGCAAAACCTATCGACAGACCCTGGCTCAAGCGTTATCGAACCGCTATTGAGCTCTAAAAATTTAATTTATTAAAACCCAGTTCAATAAATTTCATATAATTAAGTCTATTATCAATAGTTGATGTTCCACGTGGAACATTTGGACAATCATAGTGACCAAGATGCCATGATTAACCACATTGGATATTCAAAACCAGTGAATAGTGTGTTCTCTGGCTAAAACGAACAAAATTTATAATGTTTAAGTAAAACAAGAGACAAGATGCGAAAAATATAGAAAAAACATTCCGGATATAGAGATTTTTTACTACTAGGGGTGAATTTTGGATATTCACGCAGTCAGTAAATTAAATGGATGTGAGTAGGCATCTAGGAAATGATTAACTCTGAGTACTCATACAGCTCTTTTAGAGTAATCAGAGTGGTCAATTACTACCTCTGTTGTCAAAACGCTTAGTCAAATCCACGGTTTTAAGGATTTTTGCATACTCATATGTGCAAAATCGACATTTAGAGTTAAAATTTAGAGTCTTTGACAACAAATAATGGTTTGTTCTTTGTTGGTAGAAGCTATTTTATAGCTTGCATGAAAATCAATGTCCCAATGTTCAAAGATTTGTGCCGGACAGGCCCCCATCTCTCGCGTCCATTGATCCGACTTAAAAATATAGACTTTTCCACCGGGTTTTACAGCAGAACGAGTTTCAAGCAGAAATCGGGGAAGGGGTGCCATGGCTCGACTCATTCCTAAAAAACATTCTGCTACAGGGATGTCTGTAGAGTTACCAGCAAAAACCTTAACATTAGAGAGTTTTAATAAATCTATGGCTGTTTTTAAAAACTCAGCCTTTCTTTGGTCTCGCTCAACAAGTACAAATTCTTTGGTCGGAGCAATAAGTGCTGCAATTATACCCGGAAAGCCATTGCCAGAACCAAAATCATAAATTTTTTCGTCACCTGAAAAAAGATGAATAAAGCTTTTTAAGCCCCAATAGGAATCAGCAAAATGTTTTTCACCAGCCGAATCAATAGTACTACGTGCTATAAGATTAAGGGTGGCATTATATTTATTCAGTATACTGAAATAAGAAAGAAATTGGGACTCAAGTTGCGTACTGATGTCAGGGATGAATGTCTTTAAGTTATTTATATCGCTCATGTTTTGCTAAACTCTTTCTGGCGTGCACAAGTATGGCTTGTATGGCCGAGGGATTGACTCCGCTAATCCTTTGAGCCTGGGCAATGGTCCTAGGTTTTAGTTTTTGCAACTTTTCTCTTTCTTCACGGGAAAGACCATAGACATCATTATAGTCTAAATCCTCAGATATAACCATGTTTTCTAGTTTCTTAGTTCTCAAGATGACTTCATTTTGACGATTGATGTAGCCTCTGTACTTAATACGTATCTCAATGGGATCAAAGATGTTCTCATCATCAGACAATTGATCAGAAAATTCTGATAAATCTAAAAAACTGACCTCAGATCTTCTAAGAAGTTCGGATAGGCTGGTTTGTTTTGTGATGGGCTGGGTGCCCAAAAGTTTGAGACGATTAAGGGTGTCTTCTGTAGGTGTAATTTTTATGGATTCTAAATGGTTCAAAAGTTCATTTCTACGTTCTAAAAGTTCATTAGCTTGATCAATATGATCAATATCCAATAAACCAGCCTTTAATCCCTTTGAGTGTAAGCGCTCAATATTATTATCTTCTCTTAAAACAAGGCGGTGTTCAGCCCGCGATGTGAACATGCGGTAAGGTTCACGGGTGCCCTTGGTGATAAGGTCATCAATGAGAACCCCGATATAGGCCTCATCTCTTGAAAGAATAAAATCTTCTGTATCTAAAACACGAGCCGCTGCATTTGCACCAGCCACTAGACCTTGGGCTGCTGCTTCTTCATAACCGCTGGTCCCATTAATTTGTCCGGCAAGATAAAGGTTTTCTAATTTTTTTGTTTCCAGTGTCGCTTTCAGCTCTGTTGGAACTATAAAATCATACTCAACTGCATAGCCATAGCGGTGAAGCTCAACGTTTTCTAATCCAGGTATAGTTTTAAGAAATTCAATCTGCACTTCTTCTGGAAGGCTTGTGGAAATTCCCTGAAGATAAATTGAGTCGTTCGATAAGCCTTCTGGCTCAAGAAAAGTTTGATGGGAAATCTTATCTGCAAAACGGTGGATTTTATCCTCAATACTTGGACAATATCGTGGCCCAAGGCCGGTGATTTGACCAGAAAACATGGGCGATAAATGAATGTTTTTTCGAATCACATCGTGGGTTTTTTCATTGGTGTAGGTTAAAAAACAGGGTTGCTGAGGCAGTTTTAGTTCTTTGGGGCTTTTAAAACTAAAGGGCTTATAGGTTGTATCGCCCCACTGTGGAATAGTTTTATCCCAATTGATGCTGTTCTTTTTTAAACGGGGTGGTGTTCCTGTTTTTAATCTTAAAACTTCAAAACCCAAACCGAGAAGCTGATCAGAAATTCCGACAGTGGCCTTTTCTCCAACGCGCCCACCAGAAATTCTTTTTGAACCTATATGCATAACACCGTTCATAAAAGTACCCGTGGTTATAATCACAGTTTTGGATCGGATTAGGCTAGAGTCAGCAAGCACAACCCCTTGAACGGAATCGGATTCAATAATCAGTGATTGCACATCGGATTCAAGAAGGGTCAAGTTTGGTAAGCCCATTAAAAAATCATACATTTCAGAGCAATAAATATCTTTATCACATTGGACGCGAGTACCGCGAACAGCGGGTCCTTTTTTCGAGTTTAGTCTTTTAAACTGCAAGGTGGAACTATCAGCAGCTAATCCCATGATACCACCCAGGGCATCGATTTCTTTAACCATATGACCTTTACCAAGGCCACCGATAGAAGGGTTACAGCTCATGAAGCCTGATTTTTTAAGGTCTGATGAGACCAGAAGAGTCTTTAATCCACGGCGATGACAGGCATAGGCGGCCTCAATTCCGGCATGTCCAGCACCAACGATAATAGAGTCAAACATCTCTTTCATAATCACTTACCTAAGCAAAATTCTTGAAATATTTTATCTAAAACTTCGTCATTGTATTCTTTACCCAGGATTTGAAGAAGTTCAGCCAAAGCCATTGAGAGCTCTTGTGAAATAAGATCCGGGCTCATCTGTTCTTTGAGTAAATTTTGGCTTTCTAAAAGATGGGACATAATGTTTTTAAGATGATTAAAATGACGAGACTGAGTCACAATTTGTGATTCACTCGAGAGGTGATCGTGATTAAAAAATAAATGAATGGACTCCATCAGATCATGAATACCAAGACCACTTAGAGTTGAAATAAAAAAAGGAGTTTGTTGTTTAAAACCAGACACAAGATTTTTGAGTTGTTTTAAAAGATTGGTTTTATGATCATCATTGTTTAAAAGATCGATTTTGTTAAAAATAAAAAATGTTCTGTCTGAGGGCAGAAAATCTAATGACTCAAATTGATCAGCCATTGAATCAAAAACATAAAGTACAAGATCGGCTTCTTTAATTTGCTCTAAACCCTTTTGAATACCCATTTGCTCGATGGGGTCAGAGCTCTCTCTAAGACCTGCAGAATCAATAAACTCGAATTCAATGTTTTCTATAAACTGCAACGCTGTAACAAGATCACGAGTTGTTCCGGCAATGTCTGAAACTATGGCGCGATCTTTATTTAAAATTTTATTAAATAATGTCGACTTACCAACATTGGTCTTTCCAAGAATAAGAACTTTTTTAGCCAAATGAAGGCTTTTACCAACATCAAATGTTTTAACCAGGCTCTCGCATTTGACAAAAACGTCTTGGATAATTTGACTGACTTCATTTAAATCTTTGGTCTCTATCTCTTCTTCTGAAAAATCAATGCTGGCTTCAAGATGGCTTAATGCTAAAACAAGTTTATTTTGTAATTGGTTGAGTTGGTCTGATAAAGAACCATCAAGTTGCTGCAAGAAAGTTTTAGAACCACTTTGGTTCTTAGACATAATCAAACTTTGAATGGATTCAGCCTGAACCAAATCAATGCGACCATTATAAAAAGCACGAAAACTATACTCGCCCTTTTCAGCCAATCGACATCCTAGCGATATATAAAGATCTATGATTTTGTTAACGATCAGGGGGTTGCCATGACAAGCGATTTCTACAGTTTCATCACCTGTAAAAGACTTAGTCTTTTCAAAGTAAGTCACAAGAGCTTGATCCACTGTTTCGCCATAAGAGTTATAAAGATTGGCCAGGCGACTCAAATGAGTCGTCCATTTATTTTTTTTTGTGATGAGAGAAGTGAGCTTTAATGCGTTTTCGCCTGAAACCCTGATAACAGACACACCCGCATGGCCTTGAGCCGTGATAGGAGAGCAAATTGTGTCTGAAACGAGGTCAATGTATCGAACCATTAGGGTGTAGTGGGTTGATCACTATCCTTTTTAAGTGTGGGATAAATTTTTATCTTTTTATAAAGACCATCACCAATAGATCGACTTTTAACACGCTCGTCATTGGCTAAAAACTGATGGATTATTTTTCTGTCTTTTGGTGGAAGAGCGCGAAGATAAACGGATTTCCCTTGATCAAGAGCGCGGTTTTTTAATTTTTCAGCAAGGTCGATCAAAGACTGATTAGCGTTCTCGCGAAAACCGTTACAATCAACAGTAATATGGGTGTTATCCTCAGGAAGACAGTGTTGAAGAGCGCGCTTTAAAAACAGTTGAAAGGCATCAAGAAGAGCGCCTTCTTTACTCAAGAAAAGTTTTTCGTCTTCACCAAAGAATTCGATCTTCATGCTGGGCTTATCATTCTCTGTGGTCGCTTTAATTTCAAATGAGATATCAAAACCTGCTTTCTCGTTAACACCAATGATAAGATCATTAACTAAAGTTTTAGTTTCTTTAGCTGCCCCTTTTCCTCCAAAAAACTTAGTAAACAAACCCATTTTTCCTCCTTTAGGCGGTCGCTTTATTTTTTTCGCGCTGAAATAATAATTGTTGTCCAATTCCAAAAACTGTATTCACAAAAAAGTAGAGTGTTAAACCGCTTGGAACAGTAATCATAAAAAAACTAAATACTATTGGGATAAACTTCATCACCTTGGCCTGAGCCGGATCCATAGGTTGCGGGGTAATGCTCATCTGAATAAAATAAAGTCCGCCGACCGCTATGGGTAAAACAAAAAATGGATCCTGATAGCTTAAATCTGTGATCCAAAACATAAATGGTGATTTATAAAGTTCAACACTTTGACCAAGGACTGAGTAAAGAGCAAAGAAGACCGGAAGCTGTAAAAGCATCGGTAAACAACCGCCAATGGGGTTGGCTTTTTCACGTTTCATCAAAGCCATGGTTTCTTGATTCACACGCATGGGATCGTCTTTATATTTTTCTTTGATCGCTTTTAATTGGGGTTGAATTTTTTGCATCTTCTTCATGGATTTCATGGATGAAATATTGATCGGAAGAAGTATAAGACGAACAAAAAGTGTAAGAGCAATAATCGCAAGCCCCCAATTGCTCAGAATACTGTAGAGCCACTGTAAAAGACTTAATAGAGGCTTACTGAGAATGCTAAAGATTCCGTAGTTAATCATTTGGACAAATTCAGGGTCCAAACTTTTTAACAGATCATATTTTTTAGGCCCCATAAAACCAGTAAAAGTAATGCCACTTGATTTTAAATTCTCGGTGGGATGAATCACTTTAATGAGACCAAAAGCCGTGCTGGGTTTAAACTCGACGTCCACCGCAGGTATAATGTCTGAGGTATCCTTAAGAGCAACGGCAAAATACTGACTTCCGATGGATGCTAAAGATGATTTTGTGTAACCTTTAACAAGTGATGATTCTGTATCTATACGTTCACGTTCCTCTGACTCATTATCAATAACAAAAAATTCAGTCCCCTCATAAGAGGGCATAAAGAAAGAAGAACTGACTTTTAAAACTTGATCAGAAAGTGCCGTGGTCAGTGGGCCCAAAGAATTCAGACTTCCATCAACCAATTTTAAAGAGACATCCACTGTATAAATCTGTGGATTAAAAGAAATAGTTTTCTCAAGGGTGGCTTGTTCCACCTGAGCCCTGCCCACAAAAGTGTGTTTATCTTTTTGGGTCATTTTAAAATCAAGGGGTTGGTTATTGTAAAGTGTTGCGAAGTTGGCCTTATCCTCGAACATTAAAAAATTAATATTTTGATTTTCTCGGTTTGAAAACTGATTGAGCTCTATACGTGAAAAACCCATCCCTTTTGAGGTCAAATCAATGGTAAAAAGACTATTTTTATACTCTAGTTTTTCTTCTGGGGTTTGACTAAGAGGAACATTTAAGTTTTGTTGCTCAGGGTTGGTCGCAACGTTCTCAGTTT
>CAYMBT010000047.1:0-14622 GCA_964388755.1 uncultured Pseudobdellovibrionaceae bacterium
TGCAACAGTGTGAATGACACGGTTTTATCCGAGCTTCACGCTTTAAGAGTTTCAAAAACAAATTATGAGATTGAATGTTTAAAAGTGGCCAACCAAGCTGCCGCTTTTGGGCACGTTGCTGCTCGAACTTCTTTTCATGAAGGTCAATCTGAGTTCGAAATATTTTGTAAGTACCTCATTGCTACCAAATACCGCGAAATTGATTTACCTTATTCACCGATTATTGCATTTAATCACAAAGCCTCTGTGCTTCATTACCAAAATCTAAGTCGACAGGGTTCTGGAAAAAGTTTTTTAATCGATGCTGGTGCAAAACATATGGGTTATTGTTCAGATATAACCAGAACCTATGCCCATGAAACGGCACACCCTGTTTTTAAAGAGCTGCTCAATCGCGTTAACCATCTACAAAAAGATTTATGTCAAATGGTCATCCCTGGACATGATTACTACGATATCCAACAAAAAACTCATAACGAAATCACTCAAATTTTAGTTGATTCAAAGATCATTTTTTGTTCATTAGACGAGGCCAAAGAACATAAACTCTCCCACCTGTTTTTTCCCCATGGTGTAGGTCACGCTCTTGGACTGCAAGTTCATGATGTGGGTGGCAAAACTAAAAATATAAAAGACGATCTTTATCCCTACTTGAGAACTCTAAGAAAGATTCAAATTAATGATGTTCTGACCATTGAACCTGGTCTTTATTTTATACCTATTTTACTTGATCCTGTAAAATCCAATCCTCTACTATCAAAACACCTCAATTGGAATTTAATCAGTGAGCTTTTACCTCTAGGTGGAATTCGAATTGAAGATAATGTGGTCGCTCTTGAGAGTGGTCCTTATAATATCACTCGAGAGTTTCTCATAGATGGATTAGGCTAATTTCTTTTTAGCGGAATTTGTTTGATAGATGGCCAGTTCCCAGTTGATTGTATTTTGGATATAAAATTGAATGAATTTCTGTTTATCGGCTTTAGGTAGATAAAGACTGGTGCTTTCGTTCTCTTCGCTTCTGCGTTTCGCTTGCTCAAGACTTAAACTTCGGCCATTTTTAAGGTAACGAACAAATCTGTTGTTCTTTGGTAAAAAGATAAAGGCATCAAAATTGACCAATGTGTGTGGTGGTATAACTTTAAGATCGACTAAGTACATACCCTCTTTATCAGATTCAGAGATTTTCGGTTGCACCACTTCACGTCTCACAAACGACACAACCTGCTGCTTGCCAGTTTCTTCTTCGTGATGGATTACAAACTCACTAAATTCACTAACAACCTGATTATAGGCTTCAAGATCAGCAGTAATTAAAAAATCATTACTCAGGTGGGCGCTTAATCCTTTTTTCTTTAGATTCTCAATAACGAGCGATCTAAAATTTGACAAAATATGGGCGTCTAAGTTTTGGTTAAAGCTATTGTTCAACATTAAAAAGCCCTTATAATCTTGCATTTCAACGATATAAAGATGAACAAATTGGCTTTCAAAATCTCGTGGTATTAAAAGCGGCTTTGAAAAAAATAATTCTCTCAAAGCTTCGTCACAACTTTGCTCAAGCGCTTTTTTACTTTTTTGTTCGTCTCTTTTCTTTTTATCTTTTTTTAGTTTTTTATTTTTATCTTTACCATCATCAATCAGTTTAATTTTACCAAACGATGTGTCTTCTAAATTCTCTTTGTCAAAGGGTTGATCATTTTTAAAGTCTGTTCGATCAAAATCTTTATTGGGTGATTTATTTTTATTATTTGCTTCATGCTCAAGAGAAGACTCTTGAAGCTCAATTCCATTAAATCTTTCACCAGTTAAATCCTTATCCTCTCTTTTATCATTTTGTTGATGATCAAGCTCTGGCTCATTGGCATTTTGTGATTTCTTTTCTAAACCTTCTCCAAAAAATTGATTTTTGTTTTTGTCATCATCATCATCTTTATCTGCATCCGTGGGATCAAGTTCAATCATCAATGACGGTTTATCTTTTCCCACATACATTTCAGATGAATTTTGATTTGCTTCTTGATTATCAACATCAAGTCCTAAGCCATCAACACCCGCAGTTTCTTGGGATTTTTTCTGTTCATAATCTGAAAAGTTAAACTGGTTATCATTATTTTTTAAAGAAGAATCACTAGATATATACCCACCAATTGAGTTTTCATCGCCACCAGAATCATCATTGAGAGCTGCAAAGAGCTGAGTAAGCATGGCCGGATTTGCACCCAATGAGGTCGAACTTTTATTTCCTTTTAAAAACACAGAGTTTTTGGGTTGCGCTCCGCTCATATCATGACGTTTATCCATCACTGACATTTGAATCGGAGACAGATTTTCAGGCTCTTGTTGATTGAGAATTGAGTTTATTTTAAACCACAAATTATGGGGGTTTAATGTTCCAGCAATTTTGTACTCAGACTGTGCAGAATTAAGAAGTCTCTGATAGTGAACATCTGACATTTCAGTAAATACAATCACTGGGGCATTGAGGGACATTTTAAAAAGTTTTGGAAATTTTATTATATTTTTATGTTGATAGTTCATGCTGACACCAACAATATCGGGCGGATTTTCAATGGTTTGGGTCAGAAAGTCTTTAAGATCAATGCAGTAGTAGATATCAACAGGCTTCGACGAGGTTAACTTTTTAGCAACCTTTGTCATTAGTGTTTTATCGGTTGCTAAAATAGCAACAAGGCAACGATCTTTCATCGTTACTTTATCGGCTCATAAATGATTTAAGTTTAAAATCAGAACCTAAACCTAGATAAAAATCTAGGTCTAGTTATGGAAGCAAAAAAATTATTGTCCAAGAACCTTGGCAATGGCGCCACTGATACTATTTGTAACAAGAAATGAGAAAATAACTAGTGACTCCATAAGGGCTAATGAAAGAACTAGTGGGACTAACATCTTGCCTCCAGCAGCTGGGTTACGAGCAATACCTTCAAGAGCAGCAGCAGCAGCTTTACCTTGACCAGAAGCTGCACCAAAAGCAGCAATACCGATTCCAAGACCAGCAGCAAGACCCATCATTCCAAGAAATGCTGTATCCATACCTGGCGCAACTGTGACTCCAGCACCTTCAGCAAAAGCTTGAGCAGATAATGTCAAAATTCCTACGACAACGGCAACTTTATTAAAAACTTTCATCGATTGTTCTCCTTTTATTATTAATGATCATCAAGGGGTTGAGCCATCATAACGTAAGTCATAGATAGCAGGGTAAATACAAAAGCTTGGATAAAACAAACCAGTAATCCAAGGGCATAAAAAACTATAGGTACACAATAAACCCACGGCTTTGGAAGAATTTCTAAAAAAACTCCAACAACCGCATGATCTCCTGTCATATTTCCTGCCAGTCGTAAACCAAGACTGACGGGACGAAACAAATGAGAAAGTATTTCGATAACAATCATTAAAGGCATAAGCCAAATAAAGCTCAGTGGTAAATGTCCGGTGAAATCTTCAATATAATGAAAACCCTTTTCTCTGATGCCGACAATATTGTAAACAACGAAAGAAAATATACCCACAGCAAAAGTAGTATTAAAATTATCAGTGGCCGGTGTCATGCCTGGCAGTAAGCCGACAAGATTATTAATAAAGATAAAAGTAAAAATTGAAGCGAAAAGAGGAACATAGATTTTTCCGCCAGCTCCCAATACCATTTCACTGATTGAAATGACAAACTCTATGAGGGTTTCAAAAATACCTTTGATCGATAATCGGCCTGCAGGAACTATGGAGCTTTCTCCACTTCCTAAAGCAAGGCGTCCAGCAACAGAAAATACGATCAAAAAAAGCGTCACTGACAAGGCTGTCGCCACATGGATATTGCTGTGGTCAACACCGGGAATCATCTGTGTCCAATTAAAATGTGTGGCCGCCAACGAAACTACCTATCCCTTATGAAAAGTTGACCAAACAAGTGCACTCAGAAAAATCGGCAAAAAACCGATGCTTAGCCAAACTGGCTCGAGAACAACCATCCGTGTCAATTTCAATAAAACGTAAATTAAAATAGGCCATTTCAATACAATGAGAGCAATTAGTAACGCAATACTTTTTTTTAAAAAAAACAGGTAAATACTAAAGGCTAAGCTAGCGAGGCTGAGCCAACTCATTATCTGACCCAGCATAAAGTTTTTAAAACTCAAGTCTTCAAGAAGTAAATATGCAAAAATCGATAAAACAACCGTAATTACAGTATGATAGATAAAAAACAATTGGTATTCAGTCTTTTTTGCTATTTGCATATGACCACGCACGAATTGTCCAGATAATTAATGAAAGGGATAAAAGAAGAGTCAATGTGAGGCTTGCGCCCAGCTCTAAATAGCTATCCACTTTTTCGTGAACCAAATAACTGACGATAAAAAAGCCAGAAAGTTCAAAACCTAAGGCCAAAGGTTGTTTTAAATTATCCATGGCCTTCTTTCATTCTTCTTTATCAATTGGATTCTATGGATCCCGAGTTTTCATCATCACCTTCATCATTGATGACGGCAACACCAGTAACATACTCCCCAGGTTTTAGAGAAATCAGTCTCACACCTTGGGTGTTTCTGCCCATTTTAGAAACATCGGCACAGGACATTCTAATGGTTTGTCCTTGATCTGTGGTGATCACAATATCATCACTATCAATCACTCCACGAGCTGTAACAACATCCCCCAACTTATCCACAGATTTTTGCGTGATAATGCCTGATCCACCGCGACCTTGAGTTCTGTACTCTTCAATAGGGACACGTTTACCATAACCACCCGTTGTACAAACAAGAAGGTCAAGATTGGATTCTTTTGGAAGCACTTCAAGGCCTACGACTTTATCGTCCGGAGCAAGATTCATAGCTTTAACACCTCGAGCAGTACGGCCCATGGCGCGCACGTCAGATTCGTCAAAGCGAATGGATTGACCTTTAAGGGTTGCCGCTAGAAGACTGCATTTACCATCACTGATTTTGGCTTGTAATAATTCGTCTTCAAGATCCGTTGTTAGAGCAATAATTCCTGATGGACGAGGTCTGGCAAAAGCACTCAGTGGAGTCTTTTTAATGATGCCGTTTCGAGTAACCATAACTACATATTTGTTATCTTCAAAAACATCCACAGGCAAAACGGCTTGAACTTTTTCTTTGTTAATTTCAATGACATTAACAACGGCTTTACCTTTTGAAGTTCGACTACCCAGTGGAAGTTTATGAACCTTTGTCCAATAAACTTTACCTTTATCGGTAAAAACAAGAAGTGTGGTTTTTGTCTCTGCCACAAAAATAGTGGTCACATAATCTTCTTCTCGGGTTTCTGCGCCTTTAAGACCTTTTCCGCCACGTCGTTGTTTTTTGTACTGATCAATAGGTATGCGCTTAATGTATCCACCTTCAGTCAGAGTCACAACCATGGTTTCTTGAGCAATAAGATCTTCATCATCAATTTCGTCTTCATCCATCGAAATTTGAGTTCGTCTTGGATTATTAAATTTTTCTTTGATCTCTGTCAGTTCACCTTTAATGATCCCATAGATTTTAGTCACATCTTGAAGAACATCACGCAGCCAAACAATTTTATTTTTAAGCTCCATGAGTTCTTCAATGATTTTTTGTTTCTCAAGACCAGTTAGACGAGAGAGTTTCATATCTAAAATAGCTTGGGCTTGTTTTTCAGAGAAAGAAAACTTCTCCATCAAAGCCACGCGAGCCGCTGCGGTTTCTTTTTGAGCGCGAATGGTGGCCACAATCTCATCAATCGCATCCAGCGCTCTTTGAATACCTTCTAAGATATGGGCTCTGGCTTCGGCTTTCTTAAGTTCAAAGATACATCTTTTTGTAACAATATCTTTTCTATGGGCGATAAAAGCCTGTAATGCGCTTTTAAGATCAAATGTTCTTGGCTGATTTCGAGCATCAAGAGCCAGCATTCGGATACCAAAACTGACTTGCATTTGAGTGTATTTAAAAAGTCGATTGAGAATCACATTCGCATTTTCGTTACGTTTTAAAATAATAACTATTTGCATACCTTCACGACTGGATTCATCGCGAATATCAGAAATACCTTCAATTTTTTTATCTCTCACAAGGTCGGCAATGCTTTCAATCAGTCGAGCTTTATTCACTTGATAAGGGATCTCGGTGATATGGATTTCTTCGCGATCGTTTTTCTTTTGCACGATCTCAGCCACGGCTTTTAAATGGATGATTCCATTTCCTTGCTTATAAGCTTTTAAAATTCCTTGCCTACCAGAAATAATACCCGAAGTTGGAAAATCAGGCCCAGGGATCAATTTTATCAAATCATCAATACTTGTTTCAGGATTATCTATCAGAGCAATACAGCCATCAATGACCTCACCTAAATTATGGGGCGGTATATTGGTCGCCATACCCACTGCAATTCCAGAACTTCCATTGACCAAAAGGTTGGGGAATTTTGACGGAAGAACAGTTGGGATCATCAATGAATCATCATAGTTTGGACCAAAGGGAACTGTTTCTTTTTCAATGTCTTCGAGAATAGCTTCTGCAAGCTGAGTCATACGCACTTCGGTATAACGTTGAGCGGCCGGAGAATCTCCATCGACCGAACCAAAGTTTCCTTGTCCATCGATCAAAGGAAATCGTAAAGAGAAATCTTGTGCCATACGTACCATGGTATCGTAAACAGCTGTATCACCATGGGGGTGATACTTACCTATGACATCCCCGACAACACGAGCCGATTTTTTATAAGGCTTATCATGAGTATTACGAAGATCGTGCATGGCAAAAAGAATTCTTCTGTGGACTGGTTTTAAACCATCACGAATGTCGGGAAGTGCACGGCCCACAATAACACTCATCGAGTATTGAAGGTAAGCATCCTTCATTTCTTTATTAATATCTATCTTTGAGACTCTATCTATATTTTCTTCCATATCTATTGATCCTAAACATCCAACTCTTTAACAGATAAAGCGTTATCAGAAATAAAGTTTCGACGGGGCTCAACTTCTTCGCCCATTAAAATATTAAAAATTTCATCCGCTGCAATGGCATCATCAATGGTCACCTGTAAAAGATGGCGATTGACTGGATTAAGTGTGGTCTCCCAAAGCTGTTCGGGATTCATCTCTCCAAGACCCTTATAGCGCTGGATGTAAGCACCCTTACGACCCAGCTCCATAAAGTAGTCATAAAAACTTCCATAATCATGAAAGAACTCTTGGGTTTTATCATTGTTAATAACAATGGGTAATTTAAGAACTGAATTTAAAGAAACCCAATGCTCCATGAGTTGTTTCCATTCCATGGTTTCGGTTTTCTTTAAATTGATTTTATTATCTTGGTAATGTCCATAACGGCTGGTTCGTATGACAATTTCTTCTGGCGTGTGTTTAATTAATTCGATTTCTGTGATTGTGTACTGACTCTCTTCAGAAAGAATTTTTTTAAGTCCCTTGATCATTTGATCGCATTTTTCTGGGTTTTCAAGAAGTTCTTTAAACGTGATGTTGTTTCTTAGGATATATTTTACGAGATCCGGTTCAAGAGTCAGTGACATTCCTTTAAGTAATGTACTGAGTTTATAGGCATCCATAATAAACTTTTTAAACACTTCGTTGTCCGGCGAAGAATAGCCCTCAATATCCAGTTGGGTAAGGGTATTTTCTAACAAGAACTCTGTTAAATGTTTTTCATCTTTTAAAAAGTGCTCTTCTTTGCCTTTTTTATAACGATAGAGGGGAGGTTGAGCGATGTAAATATAACCACGCTCAATGATCTCGGGCATTTGTCTAAAAAAGAATGTCAAAAGCAATGTTCGAATATGGGATCCATCAACGTCAGCATCCGTCATGATAATAATTTTGTGATACCGAACTTTATCAGCGTCCATATCGTTTTTTCCGATCCCGGCACCAAAAGCTGAGATCATCATTTTTATCTCTTCATTGGAAAGCATTTTATCAAAACGGGCTTTCTCAACGTTAAGAATTTTACCTCTTAAAGGCAGAACGGCCTGGGTTCTACGATCGCGGGCCTGCTTAGCAGAACCACCCGCAGAATCTCCCTCGACCAGATAGATTTCGCAAAGGGCAGGATCTTTTTCTTGGCAATCTGCCATTTTACCCGGTAGCGAATGGGATTCGAGAGCCGATTTTCTACGAGTGAGTTCGCGCGCTTTTCTTGCGGCTAAACGGGCACGGGCTGAATCAATACACTTACCAATGACGGTTTTTGCAGTGTTAGGATTGCGGTCAAGCCAGTCGGCTAATTTATCATTCACAAGGGTTTCAACAATCCCTTTAACTTCGTTATTACCAAGCTTTGTTTTTGTTTGCCCCTCAAACTGTGGCTCTTGAACTTTGACACTAATAACGGCCGCTAAACCCTCTCTGATATCATCACCCTCAAGATTTTCTTTGAGGTTTTTAAGCATATTTTTAGTTTGAGCATAATTATTTGTCGTACGGGTCAGTGCACCCCTAAATCCAACAAGATGTGTTCCACCTTCGTGGGTATTAATATTATTACAGTAAGAGTAAATTTGTTCTGAATAAGAATCATTCCATTGCATAGCAATGTCGATTTCAACACCTTCTTTACTACCATTAAAATAAATGACGTCTTCGTGAAGTTTCTTTTTGCTATGATTAATAAAACCAATAAATTCTTTAAGACCTTCAGCAAATTGGAAATTCACCACTTTTTCCACATCAGGTCGCTCGTCATGAAGTTCAAAATGAAGTCCTGCATTCAGAAACGCCATCTCACGAAAGCGATTGCTTAAGGTTTCAAAACTGTAATTCAGTCCTTCGCCTTTAAAAATTTCTCGGTCGGCACGAAATGTGACTGTGGTTCCACGTTTATCAGTAGGCCCAAGCTCTTGAAGCTCAGATGTGGGTTTTCCTTTTTCGTAACTTTGCTTCCATGTTTTTCCATCACGATGGACAACAACATGGCATTCAATAGAAAGGGCATTCACAACAGAAGCACCCACCCCATGAAGACCGCCAGAAACTTTATAAGTATCTTTGTCAAATTTTCCGCCGGCATGAAGAACGGTGTACACAACTTCAAGAGCCGACTTTCCGCTTTTGTGGGCAGAGACTGGGATACCACGACCATTATCTTCAATGGTGATACTTTCATCAGCGTGAATATTAATTTTAATTTTTGTACAATGACCCGCTAAGGCTTCATCAACAGCATTATCCACAATTTCATAGACAAGATGGTGATATCCACGGATTCCCGTATCACCGATGTACATTCCAGGCCTTTTTCGAACGGCTTCTAAACCTTCAAGAACTTGTATCGAATCAGCATCATAATTTTTTTGTTTTTCCATAGGATTATCCACAACTGTACCCTGACTTTCAGACATTCAGGCCTCCTGCAACTCTTTCATGACTTTCGATAAAGCAACCCTCTTTCACTTCAAACACTGTTTTTTCAGCAATCTCTGGGATCACTGTTGCATCTGTTGTTGTTAAAAAAATTTGCGCCTCTGTTGAAAGTAGGTAATTCACAAACCTCAACTGTTTTTCTCTATCCAACTCTGAAAGAACATCGTCTAGCAGAATAATAGGATATTCATTGTGAGCTCCATAATGTAGCTTTGTATGGGCCATTTTGAAAGCTAATATTATAGCTCGTTGCTGTCCTTGTGAACAAAAAAAGCGGGCATCCTGATCGTTAAAAATGAAATGGATTTCATGTTTATGGGGTCCCACCAAACAGGCTCCAGAGGCCACTTCTCGGTCATTGAGTTCAACCCATCTTTTATACATAGCATTAAGAATCTGGGATTCATTTTCATTCTCAAAAAATTGTCCCGAGATTTCATACTTTATACGGATATTGCCGTAATGTTCATCCATTATATTTAAAAATTCTTTGAGTAAAATAGGTTCAATAACCTTGTAAGCTTTGAGCCGTGCTGATGTTATTTTTGCTCCAATTTTTAGTAACTGTTCAGTCAAAAGTTGATTGAGCTGTATCGTGCTGTGATCTTGTGCCTTTTCATCTTTGAGGATTTTTAAAACCGTATTTTTTTGCTTGATCAGCCGGCGATACTGAGAATCCCAAACCGAGAACTGGGGATAAAGAGTCAGACAAAGAGCATCCAGTAAATCTCTTCTTTTTTGTGGAGCCTCTTTAACAATCAATAAACTTTCAGGCGAAAATAAAATGCTACGAAATTTCTTTTTAAGATGAGCCGCCGAAGTGAGTTTATTGTTTAAAGTGATTTTTCTTTGGGTTTCTCCCACAAAAATAGACACATTATGGTCAAGATTTTGATTTGTTATTTCAGCTTCTAAAAAAAAACCTTTGGTATTTTTTTGAATCATGTCTGAAATTTGATGGGTTCTAAAAGAGCGGGCTTGGGTCATGAATGAAAGAGCTTCGACCAAGTTCGTTTTTCCTTGGCCGTTTTGCCCTCTTAAAACATTAAGTCCCTCATTAAAGACTATGCTCTGCTGACCAATATTTCTAAAGTTCTTAAGAGCCAGTCTTTTAAATTTCATATACGCATAGGCATAACAACACAGGTGTAATCCGCGTCATTGGATGGGCGAATGAGACCGGGTGAAAGTTGTGTATCTAATTCTAAACACAGTTTTTCATCACTAAAGCTATTAAGAATGTCTAAAATATATTTAGCATTAAAACCAATTTTAAGATCTTCGCCGTTGTAATCCACTTCAATTTCTTCTTTGGCGTCGCCCATCTCTGGATTGTTAGAACTGATTTCCATTTTTCCTTTAGCTAAGGCAATTGTAACACCCTTAGATTTTTGATTGGATAAAAGTGAAACACGTCGAATGGAACTGAGTAAAGATTCTCTGTTCATAGAAGCTGTTTTTTTAAGGTTATGTGGAATAAGTTGTTGATAATTAGGATACTTTCCTTCGATCAGGCGAACCATTAAAACAGTGCTGCCTGATTTGACGATCAGTTGTGAACCTTCAACCGCCATTTGAATTGTGCCATTGCTAAAATCAATTATTTTTTTAACTTCAGCTAAACCTTTTCGAGGGATGATGACTCCCGAATTAATAATGTTTGCTGTTTCGTCATTGGTGAATCGATCCACAAGGCTGAGGCGATGTCCATCGGTAGCAACCATTCTAAATTGGGTGCGTCCCTCCACAGTTTTCTTTTCAAAATAAACGCCGTTGAGGTGGTAACGTGTTTCATCGTTAGAAACGCTGTAAATTGTTCGATCAATCATTTCAAGAAGAACTTCTGGATTCACTTCGATAAAGTCGTTGGTTTTAAAAGTCGGGAAGACGGGATACTCTTCAGAACTAATACCCACAATGTTAAACACAGATTTATTTTGTTTAATCTGTAATCGGTTATTATTTTTTGTTTCAAGAACGATTTCGCCCTCACCAAACTCACGAACAATTTCAAAAAGATTTTTGGCATTAACAGCGATTTGTCCTTCAACTTCAGTTTTCACTGGGACTTGATCAGTGAGACTGACTTCAAGATCCGTGGCAAAAACTTGTAAGCCATTTTTTTCTGCTTTGAGAAGAACGTTAATTAAAATCGGCATTGTATTTCTTTTCTCAACAATATTTTGGGTCTTGCTGAGTAAGGCTATGAGATCTTTTTTGTCGACCTTTAATTTCATAAACTCCCCTCTCGTTATGATTCTGTTGAATCATCAATGGCTATAAAAAAATTGACTGAGGCTGAAATGATTTAAACTTTGCTAAAAAGTTTTTCTAAAGATCTTGTTTAAGATCAAAACGCTTCATGATCAACTCAGGGAATATTACATAGCTCACTCACGAATGTCTCTAAAGAAAATAAATGATTTTTTTTGGTCCTTTAAATAACTACTTCTTTATATAATTAAACTAGTAGTAGTAGTAGGCTATGTCCAAAAGGCCAAACAGTCACTAAACCCCTAATACTCCATAGAAATTTCAGTGGAAAAAGTGGATCGAAAACTAAGGCCTAACTTCAGAAAAAATGGGGATAAAACTTATCCCATTTTTAATCGCAGGTTTACCCACAGCTTTATCCACAAGCGATATTCACACCCCTGTGATATTGTGGATTCTACTCTGTAAGTCTTCAAAATCTTTCTTTAAATCAGAGTTTTTATTCAGTTCTTTATCAATCTTCCGCAGTGCATTTAAAACTGTGGTGTGATCGCGTCCGCCGAACGATCGGCCGATTTCTACCAGTGATTTATCAAGATGATTTTTGATCAAATACATCGCTAATTGACGAGCAATCAGTAAAGGGCGACTTCTGTTTTTTGATTTCAAATCAATCACGCGGACTTTAAAGTGGTCAGCTGTCAGTTTTTGAATGTCTTCAATGGTCATGGTTGTGGTTTCATCATGAACGGCCAAAACTTTTTTAGTCAGATCAAGATTGATCTGAAGTCCTTGAAGTTCTGAAAACATTTTGACCTTATTGAGGTTTCCTTCAAGCTCACGTATGGATCTTTTAGAAATTTTGGCTATATAAGTCGCCACCTCATCAGAAATGGGTATGCGTTTTTTCTCGGCCTTGTATCTTAAAATCGCCAGACGGGTTTCAAATTCTGGCATTTGAATATCAGCGATCAGTCCCCATTCTAAGCGCGTGCGAATTCGATCTTCAAGACCTTTAATGTCTTTAGGCATTCGATCACTGGCGACCACAACTTGACGGCCTTTTTCAAAAAAATCATTAAGGGTATGAAAAAACTCTTCTTGCACAGCTTCACCGCGGCCAAGAACTTGAATATCATCCATTAATAGAAGGTCACACTTTTCTCTGTAACGAACGCGAAACTTATCCATTTCACCCCGTCGAATGCTAGAAATACACTCGTTAAGAAATCGCTCGGCAGAAACATAGGATATTTTAAGATGGGGTAAGTTTTCTCGGATATGGTTACCCACGGCATGCAGTAAATGGGTTTTACCCATACCCGTTGGCCCACATATAAAGAGAGGGTTATAGCCTTCAGACCCAGGTCTTTGGGCAATACGAAATGAGGTTGCATGGGCAAACTCATTGTTTCGCCCGACGACGAAGGTGGAAAACGAGTATTCTGAGTTTAAAAACTCGCCGCGATTAACGGGTACAGGCTTTTTAAGGAGCCCTGATTCTTCGGTCGGAAAGTTTTGAACTTCCATCTCTTGAAAACCCATCACCTGATGAAGAGCCGTTGGGCTTTCGGGGTCGATTTGGGGGGTTTTACCAGTGACGACCAGTTCGACTTCAAAGGGATTTTGGATCAGGCAAGAAATCTCTGAGCAGATTCGATCAAATAAGTTCTCTGATATCCAGTACTTATGAAGTTCTGTCGGCACACCCAATTTAAATCTTTGGGTGTTGCCAGAGGTCTTCTCTATATCTATAAGGTCAGTGGGCTCGAACCAGGTTTGTAAGAGTTTATTACTTGAATTCTTAGCCGTGAGGTTACTTTTCACAAGTCCCCAAAATTGTTCTTTTTTTTCTTGCACGACGCTTCCCCAAAATACTGAAAAAAGTTCAGATTTCCACATTACATAACAAGCCATGCATAGAGATTCAACAGCTTGACGTAATTAACGCTTTATGGTTTAAACCCAGATTCAGTAAACTTCAAGAGAGACGTACATTTAAGTCGTATCGAGGTAAAGTATGAAACGAACTTATCAACCCAAAAGAAAACGCCGTAAAACCACCCATGGTTTTCGTACCCGCATGGCCACCCGTGGTGGACAAGAGGTATTGTCCCGTCGCAGAGCTAAGGGCCGTAAAAGACTCGCCGTAACTATCAGCGGAAAGTAATTTGCCCTCAATCAAAAAAAAATCAGAATTTGAATCTCTTCGTGAGAAAGGTTCATTTTTGCATGTTACAACTTGGTTGGCCATTTGTTATGCCCAAAATGATTTGGGTGCCCTGAGATGGGGCTGGACAATCTCTAGAAAAGTTGGAAATTCAGTGACTAGAAACCGCTTAAAACGGTGGGGACGAGAGTTTGTACGAGAATTTAATGAAAACAATTTGGATATTAATTTTATTTTTAAAATCAAAAACAAAGAATTTTATCAAACTCTTAAACGGGATGATTTTAACAAAGCCTTTCAAAAGTCTTTTAAACAAATCCTTTCTCAACGTCGTTAACTTCTTTGATTTGACCTATCGAGTTTTTTTTAGACCGGTCTTTGGATGCTCTTGCCATTTTCAGCCCACCTGCTCTCGTTACTGTAAAGAAGCTTTTTTAAAGCATAATCTGTTTTACGCCACATTTTTAACAACATATCGCTTGCTCAGGTGTCATCCATTGAATTCAGGTGGCTACGATCCAGTTCCCCATCGGTCGGAGGTTTAACAGTGGAAGAGAATAATAATTTTCTTGATAAAAACACTCTACTTGCCATTGGCCTGTCCATTTTGTTTTTTATGGGTTGGCAGTACTACATACAAAAACAATATCCAAAAGCACCTGTTTCTAAAAACCAAGCCGCTCAGTTAACGCCCGATTCTCAAAGCACTGACAAAAAACCTGAGAATGTTGCTACAAACCCTGAGCAACAAAATCTAAACGTTCCGGTCAGTCAAGCTCCAGAAGAAAAACTAGAGTATAAAAATAGTCTTTTTACTATTGATCTGACCTCAAAAGGGATGGGTTTT
>CAYMBT010000048.1:0-14349 GCA_964388755.1 uncultured Pseudobdellovibrionaceae bacterium
AATACGCACTGAGCGTGGAAAAAAAGTGCGAGAAGCGTTTACCGTTCCAAAAGGTTTTAAAATGCTCTCGGCCGATTATTCTCAGATTGAGCTCAGGATTTTAGCCCACATTACAAAAGACCCTGGACTCATACAGGCCTTTAAAGACGATCGTGATATCCATACATGGACGGCCAGTGAAGTGTTTTCTATTTCGTTAGAAGAGGTGGATTCTGAAAAACGCCGAATGGCTAAAGCTGTGAATTTTGGTATTGCCTACGGTCAGGGGGCCTATGGCCTTGCAGAGACCTTAAATATCTCAAGAACAGAATCTAAAGAGATTATCGATAATTATTTTAAAAAATTTCCAGGTGTCAAAAATTATATGGATGAAATTGTGATTAAAGCTAAAGAAAACGGCTTTGTAGAAACTCTTTTTGGTCGAAGACGTTATTTGCCCGATCTCTTTTCAAAAAACCCCATGCAACGAAATTTTGGCGAGAGAGCTGCGATCAATGCCCCCATCCAGGGAACAGCTAGTGATCTTGTTAAAATGGCCATGCTTGAAGTCTATGAATCTTTTGCCGATCAAATGCTTTTACAAGTCCACGATGAACTATTATTTGAACTTTCTGAAGATGAAATTGAAGAGAGTGCTCTGCAGATCAAAAATATCATGGAGAACAATGTTAAGTTAGACGTTCCCCTTAAGGTGAATGTCTCTTGGGGTAATAATTGGTCGGAAGCCCATTAGACCCTTAATTTTTCTTGTTGGTGAATCATAAGATCATTAATACAGCCGCCACTAAAATATCATTATGAAATCTTAAAAACTTTTTTCATGGAGTTTTGTAAATCATTGAGATTTTTGTTTTTGAACATCTTATTTTGTATCTCTAGAGCTTAAATCTGACTCAAAAATAGATCACATGATATGACAAAAAAGACTCAATAATATCTAAAGAGATTTAAGAGTTTTTAAACACAGCTCAGCCCATTTTTATTAAAGCTTGGTGTTACAGAGTGAGCAGGCTCTGATTGAAGTTTATCAAGTGTCTCATTTTTAGACAGTTGAATATAAAAAAAATGCTCCTTAAGTTATTGAAATCACTAGTATAAATTGTTTCACTTTTGTCTCACTCTGGCACACTTATCGCAAAATGGGGTTGTGTAAGGAGAAATATTAAAATGAATCCATTTAAAGTCTTAGTCTTGATCGCATCACTTCTTTTTTTACCAACTTCATATGTACAGGCTAAAAAACCGGCCTCACAAAATTCCAACTCCCTCCGTTTATGGGAGAGAGGCGATCAATCAGTGATTGATTTAGGAGTTTCTTCAAACTCAAAAGGTCAATGTAAGGTTTTTGAAATTAAAATGGACACACATCTTCACCTTAATATTGATTGCGACGGTATCACTCGCAGCGAAAAAATCCAGCTCTCATCAGGGGATCAGTACACTGTCAGCCAAGCTCGCGAGCAATGGACATTGATAAAATACAACTATCTTCATAAAAAGCCCCAAACCTCTCGTATGACCCAATCCCGTATTAAAATTCCCTATGTCGAAGAGGTCATACACATTAAGAGGCTGGGTGCTAGCGAGCTAGCATTTTACCTTGAAGGCTTTAAAGTCGATGAGTTTGGGCGAATAGTACAAAATAAATACATTCAGGCCCATGGATTAAAAGCTCGTGAACTTAAAGTGAGTGCTCACTGAAATTCCTACAAAAGGTTTTTATCTGTTCGTTTTATGGGACAGTCTTGATATTTTAATTTTCCATGAAAAATGTTTTATTAAAGGGTTATTTTAAATTTATTTTGTTAGCCTTGGTGCCGTTTTTTTTTAGCCCTCAAGCCCTTGCTAGAACCTGCCAAGAAATATTTAAACCCGATTTAATCCTGTCTGTTTCAAACAACCGCGAGCTTTTAAGTGGAATTATGGGTCGACGTTTTTCATCACGCCTAAGCCCCTCCATTCAACAAAGCCTTTTGCTTATGAAAGCAGAGCTCATCAAAGACTATAATCATAGTGATTCTGTTACAATAATGACGATCAAAGAAGTTCAGATTTACAAAATCCAAGTCCTCTTAGAGATGTTTCGCCTTAATCGCTCGCTGACAAAATATGATTTAATCAGAATTCAGTCTGAACTCAATTTATCAACCCGTGCTCAGAGTCAAATAAGACGATCAAAATGGATGAACACCTTTTTGTATCAGTCCCAAAACCTAGCTTTAAGTGTCGTGGTATTTTGGATGCTCGATGAGCTTGTTTCACAAGTCTGGCCCCCAGAACAAGAAAGTCGCCGGGTTCCTTTGCGAGATATTCTAACAGATTAAAAATTCTCTTAAATAGAGACTATTGCTTTTCCCAGCCCACAACAGAGCCACCTTCAAAGTAGATCACTTTTGTCTCTTTGTAATAACCATCAATGGTTGGTACGGATCTCTCATAGACCCAACGTTCATTACCATATTTAGGGTTACCAGCCACTTCGATTTGGTTGGGTGAACCAAGATGAAGAGAAACTTTTTGTTTAGGCATGCCGATTCTTAATTCATCTTGCTCTTAAAGAGAGCGATACGTTTCGATAATAAGTGCAGGTTCATTTTGCATAAGCTCTTCGAGAACATCATTGTCATTAAATCTTGCAGGTGTAATCCTTGAACTTTGATAATCAAGAGGAACCATCACGCAAGCGTTTATCAAAGGAAGAAAAATGACCAATTTTAAATATTTCATATTGCACTCCTTGCCATAATTTTAAAAAATCACTCAATCACTCAATCACTCAATCACTCAATCACTCAATCACTCAATCACACTGGTCAGATGAGTTTTTTATGTTCTCAACCCTTAAAGGCTTATCGGAGTTCTGTTGTCACATATTGAGAAAAAACTTGTGTGAGATGCGACATTGGATCAGGCTTGTCATTTGTCTTGGCTGTTAATAGAATCTAAATCTTGGAGACGCCTAAAAAAATGAAAAAAAACGAATCTGATCCAGTTAAAGAGAAATCAACGGCCACTCAAGACGCCCCAAAGCCAGACCAAGATCTGGATCTGGATGAAGATTTGGCAGATGCCCTTGGCGAGAAGACAAATATTAACCTGACTGACCCGAATCTTGATCTTGATCAAGCACTCTTACAGGCCGATCCCAGTTTTAAAGAAGAAATGGATAAAATCAAAGCCACCGATTTTACGGGTGTGGTCATTTCTTCTGAAAATCAATCAGAAGAGGTGGGCGAACAAGAAAAGCTTCCACCCATTGTTAAAATCTACTGGCAAAACTTAAGTGCTGATAAAAAAATAAGATATAAAGCAGCTCTTATTGTGCTGGGGACACTACTTCCCATTTCACTTCTTATTTACAACGGATATTTACTGCCTCAGTTTCAATTTCCCTACATTATGTCTATGAACGAACTCACTGAAGTTGTTTACAGTTATGGTGATGATGATATAGAAGTACCACTTTTTGATGATTTCAGGGGAAAAGCCTTCACCTACGCTTTACCCAAAACAACGATTAACCTTAAGGCGGATGCTGATAAGCCATCTTTTGGTGAGTTCGAATTTTTTATTAATCTCAGAGAAAAAGAATTGGTCGATAAAATTAAAGCCAGGGAATCCGAAATTATCGATATTGTTCAGCGCACCCTCGAGCAGATCACATGGGGAGAGCTCCAAACACCCATGGGTAAAGAAAGAGTCAAAAAAGTGGTCCGTCAACGGCTTAACGAACACTTTGATGGCAATTATGTTTTAGGCGTTTATTATCGATCTATTATTTTACAAAAATAATCAGTCTTTCACTGAGATTCCCTTTTATAAATCTTATCTTTAGAGTTTCCCCCGTTTTTTAAAGTGTGTGGGGTTGATGTTGTAGTTGCGCAATTTATCGTGAAGCGTGCTCTTTGGAATTTTAAGCTCATCGGCCACTTTTCTTTGGTTGCCAAAATGTTTTTGTAATTTAGCTAAAATCAAATTTCTCTCGATCTCTTTCATGGGTGGCAAATCGTCTTGGGCTTCGTACTCGCCCAATTGACTGTCATCGATCAGCGTAGAGTCCATAAGCTCTAATAAATTCTCTTCTTGTATTCTCTGCCCCGGAAAGTAGGCGGCCGCACGAATAATTAAGTTTTTAAGTTCTCGAATGTTGCCTGGCCATTGATGGTTTTTAAGTTTTTCGATCGCGCGAAAAGAAAACCCAACTTTTTGCTCTCTTGCAAATTGGTAAAGCAGGCCTTCAAAGTCCTCCATGCGTTGAATCAGTGATGGTGGGGTGACTCGACAAATATTAAGACGATGATAAAGGTCTTCGCGAAATTCATTTTTAACCACATGTTGTTTTAAGTTTTTGTGGGTGGCCGCAATGATGCGCACATTTGTTTTAATACTTTTATCACTTCCCACTGGTCGAATTTCGTTGTTCTCTAAGGCGCGTAAAAGTTTTGGTTGAAGTGATAAAGGCAGATCACCAATTTCATCTAAAAAAAGTGTTCCGCCCCGAGCGGCCTCAAAGGCCCCTTTTCGGTCTTCAGTGGCACCGGTAAAGGCACCTCGGGTGTGGCCAAAGAGTTCACTTTCAATCAGATTCTCGCTCAGAGCACTGCAGTTGATGGTGATATAGGGATGACTTTGCCTGGGAGAGTTGTCATGGAGCCAGCGGGCTATGATTTCTTTTCCAGAACCCGAAGGACCAAGAATGAGTGCCGTGTAATCGGTGTTAGCAATAGCGGGTAGCCTTTGCAGCTGAAGGTTCCATTCTTTATTGGCACTTTTCATGGGGTTTAATTTTTGATTGAGTTTTGAGAAAATAAAAAGGCTCTCACCCACCATTAATTTATCGTTGTTAGACAAATAAGCTTCAACAATGGGTGTGCCGTTCAGGTAAGTGCCATTTCGACTTTGGATGTCTCTGACGATATAACCCCGTTTTCGTTTTTCTATGCGCACATGGCGAAAGGAAACAAAGGGATCGTTAATGACAAGGTTATTACTGGGATCGCGTCCGATGGTTAAAAATTCTTCGACCTCGATGGATTGCTCGCTACTTTGGTTGACCGGTAAAAGGTAGGCTTTATCCATTTTTTCTTGGTCTAAACTGACTCTTTGGGTTTCCATGGGATTCTTTCTCCTTAAAAATGAAAATTTTTTTAAGGTTGAGGTTTCAAGGTCTGTGCCAGCGTATTTATGATATAAACCTGTTTTACGAACATTTTTCGTTGGTTTTTGTCCGAAATCTAGCATTGTGGAGTTGGTTTTAAGATCGACCTGTGGAAGTATCGGCAAGAATTTTAGACTCGTTTTTTAATGAGAGGGTGCAAAAAAGATTATGGCTCAAGTCCGTTTTATCCAAAGTGCCAGCCGATATGACCAGTTTCCGCCCAGCCGCCTTCCGCAAATCGCGATTGCCGGACGATCAAACAGCGGTAAGTCCTCTTTTATCAATAATTTGGCCCGTCAAAAGGTGGCTCAGGTCAGCTCCACTCCCGGTAAAACACGACTTCTCAATATTTTTGAGGTTGATAAAAAGTTTTGGCTCATCGATATGCCGGGCTACGGTTATGCAGCTCGGTCCCATTCAGAAAGACGAGATTGGGAAGACATGATCGAGCAGTATTTGACTGAAAGTCCTCAGCTCAAAGGGCTTATTTTGATTATGGATATTCGCAGATCTTGGAGCGACGAAGAGGCTCTTCTTCTTGATTTTTGCATCGCCATGGATCTTCATCTTGTGGTGGGTCTGACTAAGGCTGATAAGATGTCGAAATCTCAATGGCTAATACGAGTCAAAAAAATGAACGAAGAGGTTGGAATTCCCTGTTTTCCCATTTCATCCCTCAAAAAATGGGGAATGGATGACATGATGGATTTCATTTTCAAAAATTGGCTGAAAAAACCTGAAAAACAGGACGATCTTGCTTTTGAAGCTGATCAGCTCAGTGCTGATACTATGGCTTTTGAGCATAGTCAGGACTCCACGGCATTGGAAGACGAACAATGACAAACAGGCCTTAAGATTGTTATAAATCTCCTTTCCTAAGGAGTTCGATGTCAGAGGTGATTTTAGTCATACCCGTTCGTTATGGGGCCCAGCGCTTTCCGGGCAAACCCCTTCACCCTATACTTGGTCAACCCATGATTCAGTGGGTGATAGAGGGTGCTCAAAAAAGTAAACTCATAAAAAAAATAATAGTAGCCACCGATGACCAAAGAATTGCTGATGCTTGCGCTCCTTTTTCAGTCAAAGTGGTTATGACAGATCCTCATTTACCCACTGGCAGTGATCGGGTTTTTAAAGCCATAGAAAACGAACCTGAACAGTTGATCATTAATCTACAAGGTGATGAGCCACTCATTGAGCCAGAGCTTCTTGATGAAATGGCCCATCAAATGATGACACTTCGTGATTGGGAAGTGATGACCCTAGGCCGTCCTATGGATGCTGAGGCCTTAGAGAGCGAGAATACCGCTAAAATTGTTCTTAACCAAAATGATTACGCACTTTATTTTAGCCGTTTTCCCATCCCGTACTCCCGTGTGAAAAATCAACAGGATCTCTCTGCTTGCTTGAAGCATATTGGTATCTATGGGTATAAAAGAGAGTTCTTGAAATTATTTTGTGAAACCCCAGCCCAACCCATTGAAAAATTGGAAGGTCTAGAACAATTGCGAGCGCTCTATCTTGGAGCACGAGTCAAAGTTTTAAGGGTGAATTATGAAAGCTGGGGAGTTGATACTCCTTCAGACATTAAAATCGTTGAAGACAAACTAAGGATGAGAAATGGCCGCTAAAACTAAAAAAACTAAGAAGTCAGTTCGATCTTCTCGACATAAAACCCTCACACAAAAATTTGTTTTTGTAACTGGTGGAGTTGTTTCATCTATTGGTAAAGGTTTGTCTGCGGCGAGCCTTGGAACTTTATTAGAATCCCGTGGTTTTAAAGTGACATTGATGAAGTGTGATCCTTATATCAACGTCGATCCGGGAACGATGTCACCTTTTCAGCATGGTGAAGTTTTTGTGACCGAAGACGGTGCTGAAACTGATCTTGATTTAGGTCATTACGAAAGATTCACCACGATTTCTTTGAATCGATCCAATAGCACCACAGCCGGTCAAATCTATGACAGCGTCATTCGTAAAGAAAGACGGGGTGATTATCTCGGTGGAACTGTGCAAGTCATCCCCCATATCACTGACGAGATTAAGTCTCGTATTTTTGAGGCCGCACAGGGTTCTGAAGTTTGTATCGTTGAAATTGGTGGAACCATTGGTGACATCGAAGGTCTTCCATTTATCGAAGCCATTCGTCAAATGCGTGTGGATTTAGGTGTTGAAAACACTCTTTATGTTCACGTGACCTATGTTCCCTATATTCAAGCCGCTGGTGAGCTCAAAAGTAAACCCACACAACACTCGGTGAAAGCTCTTAGAGAAGTGGGGATTCAGCCTGACGTTCTTATCTGTCGCAGTGAACATGTGATCCCTTTAGAAACAAAATCAAAAATTGGTTTGTTTTGCAGTATCAGGCCTGAATATGTCATTTCGGCTTATGATGCTTCTAGTATTTATGAAGTTCCGCTCATGCTTCATAAAGAAGGCTTTGATGATAAAGTGGTAGCCGCCTTAAAGCTTGATGGTGATAAGCCCAACATGAAAGCTTGGGAGCACATGGTGAACATCATCAAATCACCAAGCCGTGAAGTCACTATTGGTCTGGTTGGTAAGTATACTAATCTTAAAGAAAGCTATAAATCTTTGAATGAGGCTTTGATTCACGGTGGGATCGCTTGTGATGCTAAAGTGAATATCACTTATATTAACTCTGAAGGTCTGAAAGCCAATAATGTTGCAAAAACATTGGCCGGCATTGATGGGATTCTTGTACCAGGCGGTTTTGGTGAGCGCGGATCTGAAGGTAAACTTGTGGCTATTCAGTACGCCCGCGAAAACAATATTCCATTCTTTGGGATTTGTTTTGGTATGCAGCTGGCTGCCATTGAGTTTGCAAGAAATGTATGTGGCTTAAGAAACGCCACCAGTCGTGAATTTGAAGACAAAAGCAAAGGCGGCCAACGCAACTACGTGATCCACATGATGGAAGATCAAAAAGATCTTGCCAACAAAGGCGGCACCATGAGGCTTGGTTCTTTTAATTGTGCATTACAAAAAGACTCTGTGGTCAGAAAGATCTATCAAAAACCGGTGATCCAAGAAAGACACCGTCACCGCTTTGAATTTAATAACAAGTTCAGAGGAATCTTCGAGAAAAACGGCATGGTCTTAGCCGGTATATGTGAAGAAAGGGATTTGGTTGAGATCATCGAAATTCCAGATCATATTTTTTATGTGGGTGTTCAGTTTCATCCTGAATTTAAATCTAAACCTTTAGAGCCCCATCCGCTATTTACCCAATTTGTAAAATCATCTCTGGCTTACAGACAACCTGAAGCCCGTCCGTCGCGAAAAGCTGCGGGTGTTAAAGTTAGAAATTCGTCGCAAAAGACGCTATCGGTATAACAATATGTCAGCTATTCAAGAAGCCATAAGAGTTCTAGATATTGAAGCTCGTTCGATCCTGGATTTAAAATCAAGGATCGATCATAGGTTTGAACAAGCGGTTGATATTATTTGTCAGTGTAAAGGCAAAGTGATCGTTGCTGGAATGGGTAAGTCGGGTCACATCGGGCGAAAGATTGCTGCGACTTTAAGTTCAACAGGTTCTCCGGCTCTCTTTCTTCATCCTGCTGAAAGCTCACATGGTGATTTAGGTGTTTTATCAAGTGGGGATTGTTTAATCATCATCAGTTACGGTGGCGGTTCTCAAGAGTTGCAAGATCTCACAGCTTACGTTTCAAGACATGGAATGCCTTTGATAGCAATGACAGGCCATCTAGAAAGTCAATTGGCTGTTGCGGCCACAGTTGTGCTTGATATCAGCGTGAGTGAAGAGGCTTGTCCATTAAAGCTAGCACCCACATCAAGTTCCACTGTGACACTGGCCATGGGTGATGCTCTTGCCATGGCTGTCCTTAAACAAAAAGGTTTTAAAGAAGAGGACTTTGCCCAGTTTCATCCAGGCGGCAAATTAGGTCGCAGACTTTTAACTCGTGTCAAAGATATCATGCACGACAATGGTGGTTTACCAGTTGTTAAAGAATCCTCTTCAATGATCGATGCCGTCGCCATCATGACCGGCAGCGAAGTCCGCGGAGTCGCCGGAGTAGTGAATGATCAAGGAATACTGATCGGTGTTTTAACCGACGGAGATCTTAGACGACACCTGGAAAAAAATAAAAACCCTCTACAAGCTCAAGTCGCAGAACTCATGAGCTCTAAACCCAAAACCATCGATCAAAACGAACTGGCCGTAAAAGCACTTTTCTTAATGGAACAATTCTCTATCCAATCTCTTTTCGTAATCGATCCATCCACCCAAAAACCCCTAGGCCTCATCCACCTCCAAGACCTCATCCGCGCCAACGTCCGCTAACCCCCTTTTAAAAAGTACCAAGTCCCTTTTTGTATGCATCTGCGTAACAAAAAGGTACCAAGTTCTTTTTTGTAATGCAGATGCATACAAAAAGGGACTTGGTACCTTTTTGTATGAGTACCTTGGGGTAACTTGCAAATGTGAATGAGATTGATCATAATTAATTTTATGTCTGGTCTTACGAAAAAACTTAAAAAAATTAAAATGTTAGTGATGGATGTGGATGGGATCTTAACGGATTCAAGAATTATTCTAGACCCAAGTATAGGTTGGAAAAGATTTTTTTCTGTGCGAGATGGCATCGGAATTCATCAATTAAGACATCTTGGTTATAAAACGGCAGTGATCACTGGATCCTGTTCTGAAGATGTTCGTCAGCGTATGCAACATCTTAAAATTGATTACTTTTATGAGAACAAACTGGACAAAATTCCAGCCTTTGAGGAGCTTAAAATTGAATCGGGTTTTACAGACGAAGAGATCAGTTACATAGGGGATGATATCTTTGATATTCCACTGCTTCAGAAAGCCGGCTTCTCGGCCACGGTTCCAGAAGCAGTTGAAGAAGTGATCAAGGAGTGTGATTATATTACCAAAAGAAAAGGTGGCTATGGTGCGGTCAGAGATCTTTGCCAACAGATTATCGAACATGGCCATTTCAGCAAGAGGTAAATCATGAAACTTTTAGTGTTACTCGTTTCTCTATTATTCATAAACAACGCTCAAGCTGTCACAATCGAATTTCCTGAAGAAGAATTAGCAAGAGAGTCTGTTTTACCAATCTTTGACAATGCAGTGGCTGTTAAATCTCGATTAGTGCCCACAGCAAAACGTTTTGAGCTTGGTTTATCCACTGGATTTGGAATGAATGAGCCCTTTTTTAATACTCTTCGTTACGGTGGACATGTTGGTTATCACTTTAATGAAACCCACGCCTTTGTATTGATGGGTCAGCTTTATGGTGATGGCCTTAATGCCAATGGTGATACTTTGGCAAATACAGTTTTTGTGGGCGAAAAACTCAGAATGGATTTTGCTCCGCAAACATCTTACCACTTTATGGCGAATTACCAGATTACTCCTTATTACGGTAAGATTTCTGTGTTTAAAGACTTTGTGATGAACCTTTCTCTCTATGGACTTCTTGGTCTTGGCCTTATGGATATTGGTGGCGAAAGCACACCGGTTTTTAATGTGGGTATGGGGCAGAAATTTTATTTCTCTAAAAATTGGGGAATCCGAGCTGACTTGGGACTTATGGCTTATCAAGGTGTTAACTATTTTTTAGGAAAAGGTGGAACACCTTCGCCGCTGGTTGATGTGGTAGCCACTCCAGCTGATGATTTAACGGCCATTGTTCCTACCAATGCCTTTGAGCGTGAAATGAATTATGACCTTCACCTCTCTATTGCGGTGATCTTTCTTTTATAGACAGATCCCCTTTTTAGGGGACTCTTCTTTTTTGTAACTCAAATTAATATCCTCTCATTTTTTTAAAAACAGTTTGTTGAAGATTATGGACTTTTAAACTCATAATCAATCATGTCTCTACTTCTGCTTTTTTTATTTCTTGTTCTGTCGTTTGTATTTCTATTTGTGCGGAAACTGAAGATAGCTATGGGTTTTCAGTTCTTATGTCTTTTGCTCGTCATCATTATTGGTTATAAACCGTTTCCTAATCTGATTCTTAAAAAGCTTCAGGCTCAACCTTATCTTGAGCAACCGACATGGACAGATAAAAACATCATTGTGATTCTTGGTTTAGGAACACAATCTTGGCCACAAAATAATGGTCTGGTGAAAAATTCAAGTTTTGCTTATGCAAGACTCTTTGAGGGGGCAAGGCTTTATCATGATTGTCGAAAAAAATCAGATCATTGCTTCTTGTTGCTCACAGGTGGTGATCCTCTTAAAAGGGGGATTTCAGAAGCCCAAGTGATGATGCAAGATTTGATATCAATCAATGTTCCCGTGGGCGATATTTTGCTTGAAGATCAAAGTCTCAACACATTTCAAAATGCACTATACAGTTCAAAAATAATCCATGGGCTTGAGCCACAATCTGTATTTCTTGTTTCATCGGGGCTTCATATGAGCAGAGCTCAACTTTATTTTAATCATTTTCATGTGAAAACAATTGCTGCTCCAGCTGATTTCATCAGCGGATATTCAAGTCAAATTCCAATGGCGGCTCATTTTTTTGTTGTTGATCGAGCAATACATGAATATTTGGGTGTTGTTCGATACTGGATTTATAATTTTTTAGGATGGAATTTAAAACCTGGAAAAGCAGGTTCACCTTAGCATTATTCAGTTTTCTAAAATGGGCGTCCTTGATTTTGGTCAGATATCTGTAACATAAGACTTCCTCATCTAAAATCAATCCAATGTAGGGGTGGTACTGGTCCAGTTATTTTTCATAAGTCTACAAATTCCTTAAACTTTTCTATAACCTGTAGGCTGACAAATCAGGTTGGGTTGTAACATGAAACATATCATCTTTGTTCTACTACTGAGTTTTTCATCCATGGCCTTTTCGCAAGAGGACACAGATTCGTCTGAGTCAGCTGTTGACGAAATTGAAGGTCTCTTTCGCGAAGAAGAGGTGGCAGAGCCTGCCCCGGTTCCACAAGAGACTGCCAAAGAAGAAAAAAAAGAAGACATCAAAGTCGACGAGATCTCTGATCTTAAACGACTTGAAACGTTTAATGACATAGCCGTCATTCAAAGAAGATTTTTACCAAAAACCGGTCGCTTTGAATTTTATATTGCTGGTGGCACAAATCTTAATGACGCCTTTTTTGTGGGTAACGGAGTCAATATGCGACTCGGTTATAACTTTCGTGAAAAATGGGGCGTAGAATTTAACTACAGTTACATTCAAAACGACAACCGCGATGTGACCAACGAACTTCTAAAAAGAGGGATCAACACAGAGGGGATGGTTTCAACTGACCAATTCTATGGTGTCGATATTAAGTGGACACCGATTTACGGAAAGTACGCCTACTTTAACGAAAAAATCATTCCTTTTGATCTCTACTTTTCAGCGGGTTTCGGTATGACCGATCCAAAAATCGGTAACTCAGCGGCTGGAAACGCTCAGATCACAGTCGATTCAGCTCCGACCTTTCGCGTGGGTACTGGTCAAATCTTTGCTTTGACGAAATGGATGGCTTTTCGTTGGGATCTTTCTTGGCATTTCTTTAATGCCACTTCAACTATCACCCAAGGTGCTTCTAGTACAAGCAGCGAAGAACTTCACAACAATCTTTTTCTTAATGTTGGTTTGAGTTTCTTCTTTCCGGAGGCTAAATACCGATGAAAAAAGTATCCTTTTTTATCCTACCCTTATTTTTATGGACCACTGTGGCTCAGTCCCAAGGGGCACCTGTTTGGACCTTGGCTCAAGAGATTCAAGAGCTTGAAAGCTCAGCTGATAGTGAAGTTCTTAATCCTGAGCGCATGATTGCGCAAAATAAAAAAGCACCCGTTAAAAGAAAAAAAGCGCCTGCCAAAAAATCTCAGGCCCAATCAAAAAAATCTAAGGCAAAACCAAGTGCTAAGCGAAGAGCTAAGCCTGCAGGAACTGATCTTCTTGCAAAAGCAAAAGCTTTGGCTGTGGACAAAAAGTATGAAGAGTCATCAAAACTTCTTTTCTCACTTTCTAGAAGCTCTAAGTATAAAAAAGATGCATCCCAAATTAAATATATTTTGGGTCTTATGCTTATGGAGATGGGCCTTTACCAGGTTGCCTCTTTTGTATTTTATGATGTGATCAGTAGCGAAATCAGAAGCCCAGGTACATCGCGCTATCTTCGCCAAAGTTTAGGAAAGCTATCGTTTTTAAGTAATGCTCTTGATAGCGATGTGCTACTTAAGTACACCATTTCAAAGATTAAAGTTAAAGACTTCCCAAGCGAACAAAAAGATCTATTTTATTATCGTTTGGGTGAGTTACGATTGGCTGAAAAAAATTATTCTCAAGCCGCGCAAATCCTAAGCCGTGTAGAGCCCAGCAGTCTTGTTTACCCTAAAGCACTTTATAAAATGGGTCTTGCGTACTCTGAATCCAATCAAGGTGCTAAGGCATTAGCGGCGTTTGATGAGCTTTTTAATGTGAGCAAAGAAAAAGGTGTGACTGACCCTAATCGCGTCAATGCACTTCTTTCAATGGCCCGAGTCTATTATCAAAATAAAAAATGGGATCAAGCGATCGAGTACTATCGAAATATTCCGCGCGATACTTGGCAATGGCATGACTCACTTTTTGAGCAAAGTTGGGCGATGCTGCGATCGGGTCGTTATTTTAGATCAGCCCTATCTAATTTTCATACCTTACATTCTTCATACTATGAAGACCGTTATGCTCCAGAGTCACTTTTACTCAGAGGTATGGTTTACCTCTTTATCTGCCGTTATGATGAAATGGGTAAAGTTCTTAATCTCTTTGATAAAGTTTATGGGCCTGTAAATACAAAAGTCAGTCGCTTTACCGCTACGGCTCCGACTCGTGCTTACCTTGATGAGATCTTAAAAGGTGAAGCCAATTATCAGGCTTTAAGAGTCAAAGAGAAAGAAAAATACACCACAAGACTTCCTAAGATTGTTCTTGATCAGGTCATCAATCGTCCTGATATGAGAAGAAATCTTAATTATATTAAGGCCCTTGAGGGAGAGCTTTCAAAAGTTGAGAGCTTATCAACTTCTTGGCGCACATCGGGAATTGGTAAATATGCAAAACGTGTGGTTGATAAACGAATGGTCAGCACAAAAACAGTTCTTGCTCGCCAAGGAGCTAATCATCTCAGAAAAATGAAAACCGAACTCAGAGACTTTTTTGAACAAGGCGATTTTT
>CAYMBT010000049.1:0-14297 GCA_964388755.1 uncultured Pseudobdellovibrionaceae bacterium
CGCGAAAAACCAGCTTATCGATTGGCTTTACAAACTCGCGAACAACATATTCGCCGTGAAAAAGCGACCAGTAATATATGTACCGCCCAGGTTCTCCTGGCTGTGATGGCCGGGATGTATGGTGTTTACCATGGGCCAAAGGGCCTTAAGGCCATTGCACAAAATGTACATCATAAAGCTTTACAGCTTGCTTTATCCCTTAAGCAGCTTGGATTTAATATTGTTAACCAAACTTATTTTGATACTTTTTTTGTTTCTCTCACTAACTCTGAAATCGATGAAATCAGAAAGTTGGCGGAGTCCCAAAAAATAAACTTTAACTACTTTCAAAAAGGACACATTGGTCTATCGATTGATGAAACCACCTCTCTTGAAGATATAAAACAAGTGGTCCATCTTTTTGCACAAATCAAAAAGAAAGAAGCCAGTGTTGTTACAAAAGTCCAAACTCAGGACACACAACTTCTTAGAAAAAGTTCTTATCTCACCCACCCTGTTTTTAATCGCTATCACTCTGAAACAGAACTCATGAGATACATCAACCGCCTTGAAAAGAAAGATCTTACTTTAGCTGATGCCATGATTCCGCTGGGTTCTTGCACCATGAAACTCAACGCGGCCACTGAACTTATGCCCGTGACTTGGCCTGAGTTTTCACAACTTCACCCTTTTATACCGCTGGATCAAGCCCAGGGCACATTGACCATGATCAATGAACTTCGCACCTGGCTTTCTGAAATCACAGGCTTTGCCGACATTTCTTTACAACCCAACGCAGGTTCACAGGGCGAATACGCTGGCCTACTCAGCATTCGTAAATACCACGAACACAAAGGAAACAAAGAGCGTAATATTTGCCTTATCCCCAGTTCTGCCCACGGAACAAATCCTGCCAGTGCAGTGATGGCTGGGATGAAAGTGGTGATTGTTCGTTGCGATGAAAAAGGAAATATCGATCTTATCGACCTTAAAGAAAAAGCGATAGCCCATAAAAATACTCTTTCAGCCCTTATGATCACCTATCCATCCACCCACGGAGTTTTTGAAGCCGAGGTGAGAAAAATTTGTGAAATTATTCATGACAATGGCGGACAGGTTTATATGGATGGTGCAAACCTCAATGCCATGGTCGGTCTTTGTCAGCCCGGTCAGTTTGGGCCTGATGTTTGCCACCTCAATCTTCACAAAACTTTTTGTATCCCCCATGGTGGTGGCGGCCCTGGCGTTGGACCTATTGGTGTGGCCGAACACCTTGTTCCGTTTATGCCCACTCATAATCTGAATTCAATGGCGGGACCAGAAACCGGTGTGGTTAATATCAGTGCGGCCCCTTGGGGAAGTGCTTTGATTCTACCTATTCCTTGGGCCTACATCGCGATGATGGGTGCCAGTGGCTTAAAAAAAGCCACCCAAGTGGCTATACTGAACGCTAACTACATTGCCCAAAGATTAAAAGATCACTACCCCATTCTTTATACAGGTTCATTGGGCCGAGTGGCCCATGAATGTATTATTGATTTAAGACCGCTCAAAGAGAGTTGCGGTGTGACGGTTGATGATATTGCTAAACGTCTTATGGATTACGGTTTTCATGCACCAACCATGTCGTGGCCTGTGATCAATACTATGATGATTGAACCCACCGAAAGCGAAAGTCTTGAAGAGCTGGACCGCTTCTGTGATGCGATGATAGCCATTCGAAGTGAGGTCAGAAAAATTGAGCAAGGTCAGTGGACATTAAGCGATAGTCCACTCACCCATGCCCCTCATACTGCGGGTGACCTGATTGATGATTGGAACCGTGGTTATTCTAAAAAAGAAGCGTTTTACCCTTTACCATGGGTTGAGCAGCGTAAATTTTGGACATCGGTCAATCGCATTGATCATGCTTTTGGTGACAGAAATCTTTTTTGCTCTTGCATACCAGTGACGGAGTATTAAGTAGCCCTTAAAAGTAAGACAATTTAAGATTGGTTAAAGATTGGTTAGGCCCTCACTTTCATTTGACGACCTGGTGAGTTACTGAAATCATGAATTAAATTCAATGTGGGGGACGATTTGGCTTTACTTCTCAGGTCCATGGTTTCGTGTTTTGTTTTTCTTTCTGTTCACAACTTATCGGCCAAATCTAACGTGGCCTTTTCTGATCGCACTCCGGTCAGAGACAGCCTGCAAGATTTGGCTCGCAAAAATCATCATGACTTGGGTTATAATTCGGCTCGTAGAAAATTAATGGGCGATATTTACTTACAACAAGACAGTAAAGATTATTTTATTACTGATGTTTATTGTGAGCAGGAATACAGTTCTCCTGGACCTGGAACAATTCCCGACCACACTGTCATCAATGTCGAGCACACTTGGCCCCAAAGTCGCTTTGGCGGACATGACAAAGGAATGCAAAAATCAGATCTTCACCATCTCTTCCCTTCAGACTCGGTCATGAACTCTGTGCGCGGTAACCATCCCTTTGGCGAAGTGGATGTCGCTTTACAAACTTTGGAGTGTTCATCTTCTCAGTATGGCCTGAGCCCCAGTGGAGACGTTGTATTCGAACCGCCTGCCCGTCACAAAGGTAATGTGGCAAGAGCACTTTTTTACTTTTCTGTTCGCTACAATCTTTCGATCGACAGCGAACAAGAAGAAACCCTTAGAAAATGGCACGAAGCAGACCCCGTTGATCAAGAAGAATTTCAACACCACGAGGATATTAAACAGATTCAGGGTAACGTAAACCCATTTATCGAAAATCCCCATCTGGTGGATTCTGTCAGTAATTTTTAAAAATTATTACAGTAACAAATAAATTTTTAGTTTCTTTTCAAATCAACGTGAAATCATTTTGATACAATAGAATTCTCATTTTAAATCTCTCTATCGACTATAATGAATCGTTTTTATCGATTTAATGTAAAGCTCTTTAGTTTAAATGACTAACTCCGATAAAATAAAAGCATTAAATTTTGGGGTGGGACTTATATTTTGCTTCTTTGTAAAATCTCATTATTTTACTCATCCCTCATTAATGTAAAACCTGAGATGGGGATCTATTATGGTATCAATCGGTTTACCAACTTTAATTTTTTTAGCTTTGTTTTTGAGTTTTCCTTCACTCAAAGCTGACCCTCCAGGGGCACCAGGCTATGATGCTGATAGTGGTTACCACAGAGAAGTCGGTGGCTACTACAACGGCGGCGCCGGAACAACGAGCAGTACCAGTTCGACTTCAACAAGCTCAACCTCCACAAGTACGACCAGCGGAAGCACTACAAGTGGGACAACTTCAGGTGGTGATCGGGATTATGGTGGCGAAGGTGGTTGCTGTACTTTTGGATCGGGTTATAGCAGTCCCTCAACTGGAGTCTACGGGGGCGGTCAAGTCTCTTTAAGTTTTGGTTCAAGTGTCGAGTCTACTAGCACATCCAGTATTGGTAGTAACATAGGATACAGCATGGGTACACCGGTCTCTGTCGATACTGTTTCAAATCAGAACACCGTTGGTGGCATAGATTCAAATGGAAACGAATATTATATGGGAACTCCTACTAACAGCACTACAAATACTGGATTAGCTGTATTCGGCAGTGCACTTATGGGGCTTGGGCAGGTTTTAGGTATAAGTCCAGCCGTCGAACAAATGTCAGATGGTTTAAAGCAATTAGCAGATCGTTTAAAAGAACCCGTGAGTCGAATTGCAAACACTGCCATTCAGGCTAGCCGAGTTGCATTGAATGCCGCATCAGCTGGTGCAGTCAATATGAGAAATAGTATTAGAGGCACTATCGGAGCCGGAACAGTTGGATATCAAGAAGCACTTGATGCTGCATTTTATCGAGGTGTTAAAGACTATTATGATAAAAATAATATTACTTCACGAGTCGTACCCACGGGTCCAATGTCAAGGGTCCATGGATATCAAGCGGTTAAAAATGATCCCGCACTTCAACAGATAGATGATAAGTTTAATAACGGAACTTTAAGCGTTGTGGGAGAGCGTTTGGGTTATACACCTGATCAAGTTCGAGCAGCAGTCGGAACGCAAGCCTACAGCACTCTCAATAGCTATGAAAAATATGGAGTTTCAAAATCCGTTGTTGTTTCGGGAGACTTAACTTCGGTGCCGGGTGCTATGAGCCATGGTGCAATTGCTGAGTACAGTCTGACCAATGGGGTCGGTCGAATCACAGTGGATATTGCAAACCACACCCCAGAAGAAGTTGCAGGAACATTGAAACATGAAGCCAGACATGCCGCAGACTTTGCAGTTTTAGATGCCGTTCAACGCTCTTTAGCCTCAGAGCAAGCCTCGCAGGAACTTAAAGACTTAGCGGAGAGTATTTATAATGAAATGTTAGACCGTGCTTTTGGTAACTGGTACAGCGAAGATCCAGAAAGTGGGTCTCATTTAGTGACCACTGATGACAAGCCCCTCGCTGAATCTTTTCCACTTGATATTTATGGATCAATTACTGGTGCTGATACTCCACGTGTAGAAAGAGCCAGAAATGCGGTCAATTACTACTTCGAAGTGACCGAAGCTATGGCCTACAACAGTACTCCAGCTCAAAAAGATCAATGGGCCGGCGAGATGGCTCGAGCCTTAGGGATTACCCAACAAGAAGCTAGAAATCTTCACGAAGCTATCAGTCATGAGTATCAACAAGATGAAATCGACCGCTTTGTTGAAGAAGCAGTGAGGAGCGGCCTATGAAGTTCCGTCAAAATAAATGGAAATTGATTGCGCTTTTTTCAACGCTGCCTTTGATTTTTCTTTTTCAAAATATGACTTTAGAAGAAAATCAAGAATTAGAACTGATGAGAACCATTCAGTTTTTAGACAACAAAATTAAAAATACATCAGCCACTATTGCTATTCAAAATGAAAGAAGGCAATTCAAATATATTTTAGCTCGTAAACTTTCAAAGATTGTGAAAGCAAAGAACTGTGCGCAGCTCAAAAATATTGTTCCCTCTTTAGAGTCTGGAATTTATCAAATATGGAATAATGTTGATCATCCTTCGGCCAATCTTGTGGATTGTATTTTTGATAGCCAAGGCCGCATCATTGAAGAAAAAATAGTTGTGAATGGCAAAGAACAAGCCAGACGATTTTTGGGTGAAAATAACGAAGCAAGTTATGTTTATACTGTAAAACTCTCTGGTAACGGTTCATCTCAAGCTGTGAGAAAAGAACTCAAAGGAATTCTTCATATATCAAACATTGCACCTCTGACGGACACAGATATGAATAAACCCCTTTGTCCAGATGGCTCTTTTGGTTTTGATGAAAATGGTCTATGGGTCAAATATAATTGTCGAGGACAATTTCAACTGATAATGGCTAATGGAGTACGATTTCTCGATGCCATGGAACCCGACGGGCTAGAGCCCATTTATGGAAGCATTAACAATATCCGAATTCTTAAAGGTGGAAAACTCAATATTAATGGTTGGGCTTGCCAAGAAAAAAATAAAAATTCAATTGAGGCTCAGCTCTATTTTGGTGATGCCGGCGAGGGTGGACAATTTGTATCAGCACAATGGGCAGAAAAAAATGTAAACTCACTTCAACAAACAAAGTGTGAAGGTGATGGGATTGTCCATGGATTTCACTTCACCGTTAACCTCAACGAAAAATTATTAAAAAATATTGATCAAGTTCAAAAAGTCAAAAACTGGTTAGAAAAACCTACAACACCCTTTGTTTATGCCTATGGAGTATCACACGGTCCCCAAGGTTTTTCTCTTAAAAAACTAGATGGTGTTGCAACCCCACTGGTTGAAGTCGATGCTAAAGCCAAAGTAGAAGCAATCACTCTACTTAATAATTTGTATAATAAATACGAACAAGAACTTCATGTCAATACAGCGCTTGTATACAATACCAATGGCTTTTTAGATTCAGCAAAAGTAGAAAGTGGTCAACTTGTTTTGCGAGGCTGGGTTTGCGAGATTGGTGTCAAACAATCAATGCCGGTCATAATATATCAAGGTGTCCGTGGCAGTGGTGGGTTTCCTCTAGGGCATGTCATGGCTGATATTACTCATGAGCCCGCTGTCACAGCAGCTTGTTCTACCTCAGGAATTGGGCATCGATTTATTGCACGCTTTCCGATGTATGCAAAACTCATATCTGGTGCCCCACTTTTTGCTTTTGCAATTTCAAACAGATTTGAAAATTCTCTTTTTCAGCTGAAAAGATCAACTGCGATCAATGTTCCTGTCTTACCTCTCATCGGAGGAGTTTCATCTGTAGTGACTGCGGGTAGAGACGTTCTGATCAATGGTTGGGCCTGTCTCAAAAACCAGTCTCTACCCATCAGTGTTCATGCCTACGTCGATGGACCTTACCTCACTGGAAAATATTTAGCTCAAGGTGTTTCAAACATTAACGGCGGTCCAGACATGCTCAATGTTTGTACCAGCGGCAGTATCGCCCATAGATATTCACTCAGATTACCCACATCTTTATGGGTTGACCATGCAGGCAAACCTGTTTTTATCCATGGCATCTCAGGAAAAGCGGGAGTCTCAAACTTTTTGCTCACCCATTCAGGAAGTCATAAAATTCCGGCTAATAGTTTAAATTTACAAAATGTGATTGGTTATTTGGACACAGTTGAGGTTGTACCTCAAGGTGTTTTAGTCAATGGTTGGGCCTGCCAAGTGGGAGATACAAGAAATCTCAATGTGCATATTTATGCTGGCGGTGGACTTGGCACTGGCCGACTTGTGGCTTCAGGTACAGCTAATATCAATCACGAAGAAGCAGTAAACACTCGTTGTTTAGGTGGCACGGGACATCGATTTCGCATAACAGTACCAACCACAGCTCAGTTCAAATATGGCGAAGCCATTCATGCCTTTGGTATTTCAGTGATCAGCGGAAAACCAAATGCTGAGCTCATTGGTTCTGGCAAAACAATTTATACACCAATGGTGAAGTGGAATTATGGAGCCCACACCTATATTCTTAAAATGGATGTTCGCACAGTTGTGAATGGTGTTACTAAAGATCATCTCAATTGTGTCAACTCTACTCAGTTGAATGGAAGATTAAACTATTCATTCAATGGTGTTTGCGGCTCTGGCCAGTTTATAAAGCCCCAAACAGCGAACAAAGTGCGGGTGTGTGCAACAAAAACTAACTGGTCAACAGGAGTTCTATGCTCACCTTTTGTCAATCTAACAGCAACGACAAATTTGGTTATACCTGGAATAGAAATACCCGAACAAAGAAGTGGATCAGATCGGTAGTCTTTGTCCGGAGTAATAAAAATTTAACCCATCAGAATTTCGAGCCAGTATTTTTGTTTGGCTGAAAATGAATCTAAGGGTGTCATCAGTGAAGTTTTTAGGCCACTTTCAACTTCGCTCGCTGTTTGTAAAGACTCTAATTTTGAGTGAAGTAATTTTTGTGCCACAACAAAAGCTTTTTTATTATTCAGTTTCATAATTCGCATCACTTCATCTACGGTGACATGTGGGATATCTTCTTTCCAACAGTCGTAATCGGTCACAAAGCAACAGTTCATGTAAGCAAGGCCGGCTTCGCGCGCTAAAGCGTACTCGGGATAACTGGTCATACCGATGATGTCAGCTTTCCAGCTTCGATAAAGATGGGACTCAGCTTTGGTTGAAAACTGTGGCCCCTCCATAACAACCAGGGTTTTATTAAAGTGAACTTTAAAATCAAATTGCGAAACAAGGGTTTGTAATCCAGAGACCAAAGCTTGGGTCACGGGTTCTGCTAAAGAAACATGACCCACAAGTCCGTCGCCACAAAAAGTGGATTTTCGGATTCCTTTAGTACGATCAATAAACTGATGAGGGATAACAAGATCTCCGGGGACACATTCGTTTGCAAGACTTCCAACAGCCGAAAAACCAAGAAGTTTTGTGGCCCCCATTTTTTTAAGAGCAAAAATGTTGGCTCGATAATTCACATCGCTGGGTAAACGGCTGTGGTGGATACCATGTCTTGGGATAAACAAAGCTTCAACCCCATCGATACTGACTTTTTTAAAGCCTTTTGAGGTTTTACCAAATGGGGTTTCACGATCCAGCTCTTCAATTGTTACAAATTCATCAAATTTTTCAAAACCTGATCCACCAATAATTGCCCACATGATTTGTCTCCTTAAAAAATAAAATTAAATTACGATTAATAGGTCATTTTTTTTATGGCACCGGCTAAAATTTGCTCTCGACTTAAATACAGATGATCGAGGACCATGCCAGTCACGAGTTCAATGGGTGTCACATCAAAAGCTGGATTATAAGTCTTTGCATGGATCGGTGACCAGATCACTTCACCAAAACTTCCCCGTACGCCACGCACTTCAAAGTCAGATCTCATTTCGATTTCAATGTTTTCACCCGATAAACACTGGGGATCGATAGTTGTTTGAGGAGCCACCGTATAAAAGGGAATCTGATGATGATGACAAAGTACGGCTAGATTATAGGTTCCGATTTTATTGGCAAAGTCTCCATTGATGGCAATTCGATCAGCCCCTAAAAAAACTTTATTGATCTTTTTTTGGGCCATCAGTGACCCGCTCATATTATCGCAAATCAAAGTGTAGGGAACTTTTGCTTTTTCAAGTTCCCAAGTGGTCAGACGTCCACCTTGTAAAAGTGGTCTTGTTTCATCCACATAGACATGTATTTTTTTACCTTTCTCATGGGCTCGAATGATCACACCTAATGCTGTTCCCACACCCACTGTAGCAAGGCCACCGGTATTACAATGGGTCAGAATCTGATCACCATCATCGATCAAAAGAGAGCCCGTCTCTGCCATTTGATCGCAAAGTCGAACGTCTTCATCAAAAATTTCGAAAGCTTTATCCAAAACCGCCTGTGATTGGCCTTGGGTCTCATCAAAAACGGCGATGAGACGATCAATGGCATTCATCAGATTCACGGCCGTGGGCCGAGCATTTTTAAGTTTTAAGGCTTCTTTTAAAAATAACTCTCTGTCTTTTGGGTTTTGATTGTACCAAAGAGCCAAAGACAAAGACGCCGCCACACCGATTAAAGGGGCTCCACGGACCTTAAGGCCCTTAATAATATCGATCATATGATCAGGGCTTTTAACGACAATCCACTCTTCAGACGCAGGAAGCATCTGTTGATCCAGAATAAGAAGCTCGCCATTTTTAACTTCTAACGAGAGGGCTTGTCGATCGGTCATAGTGTTTTGTTTCCTATTTTCTTTCTTAAATCCCACAAGGCTTGCATTTCGGCATCGTCGATAAAGCTTAAACCACCAAGGAGCTGAGCACGGTATAGGATTTCTGCTGAGTGCTCAAGGCGCTCCATACCCATAAGGGCTTCATCCATAGAATCACCCCAACAAAGTGCACCGTGGCGGCTTAATATCATGAGCTTGTGCTCTAGGACGAAGGGCTCAAGAACCTCGCCCATGGCTACTGTGCCAGGTCTCGCGTAAGGAATAATGGGTATGCGACCGGCCGCTAATACAATTTCAGACAGACAATTATTAGGCAGCTCTTTTGAATCTGGATAGGCCACAGTCCATGCAATAGCCGTTGGAGGATGGGCATGAACAACGGCTCTGGCTTGATCACACTTTTTATAAACAGCTAAGTGCATCAGTCTTTCGGACGAAGGTTGTCCGTAGAGAATTTCGTTATCAATAGTAATAAGGCCAATGTCTTTAATGTCGATAAATGCCTTGGATTGGCCTGATGGGGTAATCAGTATCCCGTCACTGACCCTCATACTGATATTTCCGTCGGCTGCCGCCAGCATATTACGCTGGTAAAGACGCTGTCCCACTTCCATGATTTGCTCGCACTCTTTTTTATAGACTTTATAGGGCTTCATAAAACTGTCCTTGCCGAGTGTCGGCCGTATTCAAGTGATCAATCATATATTGGTAACTTCGCATTTTGTGACGTGTCCATTGGGGAGCGACTAATTCATCCCAACGTGAGGCTGTAGCGACCAGCCTATGGACGGCGATATCAGGAGAGAGGTGTGACAAAAACAATGTCACTCGTTCGGCATAAGGTTTAAGTTCAATGGGTTTAAACTCGCCCTTCAGATAAAGTTCTTCAAGAGGAGTGTTTTTTAGAACATGAAGATTGTGTAATTTTACATTATTCACTTTTAATTCATTACAAATTTTTGCGGCATGGACAACATCTTCTTCACGCTCGTGAGGCCAACCAAAAATCAAATGGATCCCTAAATCAACTTCAGGGCAATTTTCTTTAATTCTTTTGATGGCCTTTATAGATTGATCTGAACTGTGACCACGTCTCATCCATATTAACTGCTGATCATCAAAACTTTGAATGCCAAGCTCAACGCCCATAAAAGTTTTTTGGGCCGTTTGATTTAATATTTCAAGTAGGGCTGGCGACAAACAGTCCGGACGAGTGCCTAAAATAATTCCTACGACTCCATCAAACTCTAAGGCTTTATCAAAGGACTCTTTGACTTTTTGCACTTGTGTGTAGGTCGTGGTGTAGGCTTGAAAATAAACAAAAAATTTATTGGTTTTATAACGCTCGGAAACTTTTTTTTGATGGGTTTGAATTTGATCTGCTAAATTTAAATTTTGATTTTCAGGGTAAGCAAAAGATCCCCACTCATCACAAAAGATACATGTCTTTAAACCAGAACCATCTTTGAGGTTGGGACATTTACCCGATAGGGCCACAGGAATTTTAAAAACCTTTTCTCCAAACTTTCTCTTATAAAATCGAGAAATGGGATAAAAAACTCTATTCTCCTGCATTCTCCTTGCATGATCCATGGGGATGGCTTAACCAATATTTAGATGATGAGCAACTTAAAACCCCAAGAAGACTTTGATATTTTTACAACAGCCGACGGCTCCCCCACCATCAGTCTTTTAGGGGGCGAAAAGATGCATTCTCTTGATGGCGCTCTTTCAGAAAGTCTGTTTATTTACGGCCAATGCATTGAAAATATATTAGACCTTCCAAGGTCCTCGGTTTTATCCATGGGCCTGGGTTTGGGCTATAACGAACTTATGGCTTTAGGCTATTTTCAAAAAAAAAATGTGACTGATTTTCATCTTGTTTCTTTTGAGAAAGTTTCGTTTTTACGACAGTCTTTTTTAAGCTGGATCAATGGGCTTGAAAAATTACTAGCAAGTGATTCTAATTTACTTCAAGACCACCTTGAGGGCTTTAAAAATTCTCCCCCAAAAAATTCACTTTTTGAATGTTATAATCAAATACTTTTCTCTTTAGCTGATCATTTTTCAATAAATCCAAACCAGTATTTTCAATTTTTATTAGAGTCATTAAAAAGTGAAAAATTTATGCTGCTCAACGAACTCACAGAAAAGAATATCAATCATTTTAAATTCAATGCCATTTTTTATGATGCCTTTAGCGGAAACACCGATAGCCCGCTTTGGACCCAAGATCATCTTGAAAATTTTATTGAGCAGTATTGTAGTGAAGTCTGTACTTTTTCAACCTACGCCGCCACCGGCAATCTGCGACGAGCGTTGACTAAAAACGGTTTTAAAGTTGAATTGCAAAAAGGTTTTGGCAAAAAAAGACAGTCCACTTTTGCTGTTCGATGAACCTCAAAAAAATTAAAAATAAGCGTGCATTTGCAGCTGCAACGTCTCTTCGACAAAATCAGCAAAACCATCTTCTTTGTTCACTTTTTCTGTCATTAAGGCTTCGAGCTCTAAACCACTGATTACAAAAGCTCTGACCCCAAAGGCGGTTTCACTGCCAGAGCCTGGGCTAATTCCAGTCACATAACTTGTATTTTGCCGAGCCACAGCCGCATTGGCGGTGGTATAGGCTGAGGTCAAATACATCTCGCGCCAAAAGCGGTACTTTGCATCGATCCCCATGATTTTAGTTTCATCCAGTCTTCCTTGTTCTCTTTGAACACTGGTGATTTCGCCATTCAGAATAAATCTCCCCAATACCCCTCCGGCATTGACGTTCCACATCGTTCGCGATCGGGGGACTAAGCCCTGGGTATTCTCACTGGACCAAAGAGTGGCTTGGATATGGGCACCAAAACGCACAAAACGAAGGCCGGCCGTCACATTATAACCATTTTCACTGGCGATATCAGCAGCCACGGCACCCTCGGTGGGTAAAATCATGTTTACAATAGCAAAAGGTACATTGGGAGCGGTTCCAAAACCAAAGCCCTTTATGCGAGTTCGAATACCAAGTTGGGTGTAATCGGTGATCATGGCATTGTGATTGGGATTATAGATTCCAAACATGGGGCGGTAAAAACCATACTGTAAGTAAGTATTATACCAAAGGTCATCCACCAAAACATAGGCTGAGCGAGTGATCGCTCCACCAGCAAAAAGCTTATCAATAGAAGCTGGGTCTTGAATACTGGAGTTAAACGCACGCCCCTCATAAACAAAAGAAAGTTTTTCTTTGATCGGACGCACTCGAACTCCAAAATCAAAGACCATGGGATAAAGAGTTCCATCTTTTAATTTTTCTGAAGCCGCCCCTTGCCCCTGACTCAAATAAAAAAGTCTAAAGTCTCCACCGGCTTGAACGGACGTTCTTCTTTCAATGCGGTAGGGATCACTACTGGTCATTCGGCTCAATTCATCAATTTTACTTTCAGCAGGCTGGTAATTAGTGGGTTCAGCGTAAGACATTTTATCGTCTGGAGCTGCTTTTATACCAACCAAAGGGGCTCCACGTTTAGCAAATTGCATTTTTCGTTTTTGTGAAAGTTTAGGCTTCATATAGTGCTGTTTATCTAAAGGAGCCGGAGTGTCTTTGTTCCAAGCGACTTTTGTATAAAAAGATCTGAGCCAGCGATCCGAGTTCCACTGACCATAGGCATTTCTTAAACCACCACCATTCGGGTTAACGTGGCAACCTTGACAGGAAAGTGTACATCGTCTTTTTGACGGCTCACGATTCAGGCGCCCAGGTGCATGGCAAGAAGCACAGTTTTGTGCGTATCGATTGGCAAGCCATGGCTCTGCAAGAGCATCGAGGCAAAAAAATCCGAAAAATAAAACTAAAAACCACTGAAGCCGTACCATGATCACCTAACCTGTAAAAAAAAGAATTGTCTCATTTTGCAACAAAACTTGAAGCGCGGCAAAAGCTTTTAAATAAATTCAAGTCCTCTTTTTTTACTTTAATGGATGAATCTTCAACACTCACAGGTTATCGAAACTCCAAAACCATTCTTTAGGCCAGAGAGATTAAAAAGCATAAGCCTCAATAGATTGTTCTTTAGGTCTTAGAGTCTTTAACCGTATAATGGAGTGCTATGCATGACCCCACTTCTATCAAGAATCAGATCGAATCATTGAGAAAGGATTTCTCTTGGTCGGACGTTCTTGGTTTTACCGCCCTGATTATTGGTCTTGTTTTATCAAGCACATCAGTAAAAACAGTCAAAATTACGCCCATAGAGACGGCTCAGTCAGAACAAAGCAAAGACGCAGACTTAAACAAAAAAATTGGGGTTCAAGAAAAACTCAAACCCCATTCTGAAAATCAAAAAACAAAAATCGTTAAAAACTTAAAAAAGTATAAAGATTAATTCAGCTGAACCTTAAGGTCCTCAAGATTATTGATAAGGATTTGTGGGTTCGCTTGATCAGCTGAAATGACATTTTTTATTCCACTGACTTTCACTGTGATTCTACGATTAATCAATTTGTTACGATCATTTTCAGCGGTGAGCTTCATAAGATCCCAACTTCCTTGTAAGCGTTCTCTGATCTTCTGAAACAGCTCTTGGTTCTCAAAATTCACCAGTGTGTAGTCGCGAGCAATACCCTGGGCATCTTCTGTTCTTAAAGCAAAAACATTAAACTTAATCTGAGGACTTTTTGGAAACATCACCAGATTTCCCTCAAGTGAGATCGGTTCATTGTGTCCACAAGCAATTTGTTCAATCATACGAATAGGTTCTGGTGCTAAAACATTCAGAACCAAATGGGGTGGACGATTGGGTGAGATATCCACTCTGTAAGAAAGTTCAATTTTATCGCCTCGGTAAAGTTTTTCGGTGAATTCTGGCTGAGAAACTACGACGGGTAAAATACGATCTTTATACTCGACAACCAAAACCCGACCCTCGCCAGTCACAATATGTACCTCAGCAATCATGGTTGAATTTTCAAGCAATTCAACCGGGACACTGGATTCATAGATATAATCAGAGGCTAAATCGGTATAGGGTTTGATGAGTCGAAGTTCATTGACCTTAATATGTTGAATGGGAGCATTGTTTTTAAAAAACTCACCCTTAATCCAAATTTCATC
>CAYMBT010000050.1:0-14226 GCA_964388755.1 uncultured Pseudobdellovibrionaceae bacterium
GACATTGCCAAAAGGTCTAAAACATCACATCCCTTAATATTAAAACATTTTGGCAGCAAACAAGATCTTTTAAGTGCTGTTAGAAAGTATGTCAGTCTTATTAATCACTCTTGGGTGGATACAAAAATTACCTCTACAATGAGTGGTTTTGAGGCTCTGACAACCCACTGTTTCGAGAATATTAATTGGGCTTTTCATAACTCATCTGAAGCAAAAATTATTTTGTTATCCTATTATTTTAATACTGTTGATCGAAATAACAATAAATCAGGTACAAGTGCGATCAAGCTTGGTACTGAAAGAATCTTAAAATACGTTTTACAGGCCGAGCGCGAGGGTACTTTGGATTCTGAATTTTCAGCCACTTTTGTGGCCGAGATGTGCCACGAGTTTACCGTTGGTCTCTTCACAAAAATGCTCACAACCACAGCCTTAGAACAACATAAAAAACTTCCCACATCTTATAAAAAGAAACTTCTCTTGTTTTTTAAGATTTTCTTTAAAAAATAGTCTTTTGCTTACTCATTTCAGTGAACATAATTTTTTGATATTTGTTTAAATAAAACTATTTTAGAAAATATGAGATCTCTATTTATAGAAATAAAAATAATACTTAAATGAGAATTAATTGGCAAAATAATACATAAAACAGATCAGATTGAAAAAGAATTTTTTTTATATTGATTGCCACCGCAATTATTAATCGTTTTAAATTAATAGACTTCTTTGCGTATAGGTAGCCTGTTAAAAAAAAATCAAAACTCATAGTTACAGCGAGCTTTCAGTAAAATAAGAAGCTCCTTATTGACTGGCTTGGTCATTGATCTACTGTTAATCTTACAAAAGTCCAATAATTTCAATAATATATAGTTATGTCTGAGCTCATTCAGTCTTTCTGCCCCTCTATTATTGAGCGTGAGTGAAGGCTCTTAAAAGTTACAAAATGTAAATAATAGTTGAAATAATGTCATTTCGATGAGATTGGGTTGCCTCACGTTTAACCAAGGAGAAACCATGTTTCACAACAAATTAAAATATTTTATATTAACACTCGCTCTTGGAGCTTGTTCGGGCTCAGGCACAGCCGAATCCATTTTAGAGACAATACCGCAGCCCAAAATAGATCAAGAAGCTGGGTTATTACAGCAATCTGTACCCGAGCATGTTCCTGCCTTAGATTCAGACCAACTCTATTATGGTGTGTACCCCTTAGAGATAGATAAAAAATACGAACTTATCATTAATGAAGCCTGGAAGAGTCAGGTCATTGACCTTGAATTTGTCTCGACAAAAGACACTCTTTTAAACATTAGTGACTTGGCTGTGTTTGCAGTGGGTGACTGTTCTGATTTCTCAACCACTTATACATGGTTTATCATGGGTTCGGATAATGAAGTATTATCTTCTCAGACCATAGAAATTCTATCTTCTTTTTGGGCCTTTAAAAATGAGAGAGCCATCTTAAGAATCACCCACTCAAACTCAACCGGTTGTTCGTACACTTCGACTCAACTCAGTGTTGGCGAAATTAATTAGGGAGAAAAGACATGTTAAAATATAGTCTTTATTTGTTTTTTATTTTATCTATGGTTCGTTGTGCCAGTGTTTCTACATTACAAACAGCTCGCGTGTTAGACAAAGATGATTCTTTTCATTCAGTGGGTTTATCATTTTATTCGAGCGATGATTTTTTAGGTGGAGATGATATTAGCATTCCTTTGCTAGAGTACACTTATCGTCGGGGAGTTTGGGATAAAATTGATATGGGTCTAAAGCTTGCCATAATTGGTACGGCAGTCGTCGATGCAAAATATAACCTCATCAATAGTGAGAATTGGGCTTTAGCAACAGGACTTGGGCTTGGGTACCTATCTTTTGAGTCCACAGTGGGTGGTACAACTGAAACATCAACCATTCTTGATTTTTTTGTACCCGTTTACCTGAGTTATGATTTCTCAAAAACCATGACCGTCTACAGTGCAGCTAAATACATGCTCAGAACCATTTCTGGCGATGGTATATCGGGTGATGGCTCGCTTTTATCGTCCACACTGGGTTTAAAGTTGGGCGATCAATCCGGGATCTTTTTTGAAGGTACCTTGATCTCTGGCTTAGACAGTGATTTTACAGGACAACAGCTTTCCGGATCTTACTTTTTTAGATTCTAGATATATATACGTGGGTCAATTTCTGACCCACGTTTAAAAATAAAAATCCTGTTGATAAAATAGATAAGAGGAAAAAATACTAAATACAATTCGTAAGAAATTTAATATTTAATACACTAAAAATGACTCTTTAAAAAACTTTTGAAAAATATAAGTAATTATTAACCGACAGAAGTTGTTTACTTGAAACATCAATAAAAGACCGCCTTTTTATTGAAGAGCTTCTTCAAGAGCTGTCATGAAGTCGGGTTTTGATGTCACAGGATGAAGTTTGTAGGTCTGCAAAGCTTCTAGAGGGAAATCTGAAAGTAGGCTCATTGAATAACCTTCTAGTAAGTCCCACTGATCGGTTCTTAAATTTTTATTTGTTCCCACAACGATTCTATAAAACTCATCTACAACTCGCCGGTGAATTTCAATGAGTTGGTTATATTGCGGATGATCCTTAAAAAACTCACTTTCTGGTTTATCCATTCGTGCTAGGCTGGGATTTGATTCGGCAAAGCGGTTGACTGCCATAAGATAGTTATTAAATAACTGACCTAATCTTTCTATACGAGATCTTAACACAGCAGTCTGATTGATTTCAGTGACCGAGCCTCTTAACTTTTGATTGCGCTCGAGCCAAAAGTTGCTGGCTTTTTGTTCTTGGTTAAGATCCTTTGCGCCAAGACGATAAGATGAAGTTTCTGTCTCAAATAAAATATGGGGTACATCATCATAATGAATAAATCTTTTAACAAAGTCACCGGCTCTCATCCCAATGAGTGCGAGTCCATCAGGTAAAAGTGACCTGTCGCCATTTTTGACTGTGGCTTCACCTTGTGAGTTCACAACAACGACAGATGGATTATCTTTAGTATAACCATCACCAAGATCTTCAAATCCAAATTTTTTATAATAATCAACCAAATCAGTTTTCGCAGATGAAACAACCCACATGTTTAAAGCGTCAAGGGGTTCAACTGAGCCAAAATTTTTCATAAATTCTCGGTTGTAATGCATCTCAAGAAGCTTCGCCACATGGGAAAACATGACGGTTAATCCACCTTCAAAGTTTTTAACATTGGTCCCAATCCCAATATGCCAAATATAGGCTTGCTCACCCTCAATACGAAAAGGTAATTTGTAACCAGCAGCCAGATTTTTCGGAGAGAGTTCTACCGGACTTAAAGCAGCATCCTCTCCTCGTTCTGCAAAAATTCGATCTTCACCAAGAATTTTAATTTTTGGATAAGAAGCATCAAAAATCCTGATCGCCGAATGGCCTTCAAAATCTTTAGGCAGCGGCAAATCCACTAAGCTTTTATCAAACCGAAAATTAATCCAATGAACCCTTTGCGGAGAAAGAGCATTATTCATACTCTCAAGTAGACTCACTTGACGATCATTATAACCATGATCCCGCCACTGCTCCATGGCCCGCGCAAAAAACCTCTGATGTATTTTCATGGGCTGATCAATCGGCGTATTCGCCATCTTAACATCAGCAGCATGATTCACATTAATATTTAAACCCGGATTATGACCAGCCTGCGGAGGCGCCTTAACCCCGCCCATCCTCATACTTAAAACATGGGCCCGACTATTCTGACTAAAAATATTACGACAATTCTTCGGCCCAAACTGCACATCCAAAAAATCCTTCCCCAAAGACTGCGTCAATATATGCAATTCCCCAAAAGAAAAATCCATCCCCCTCGCTTCACGGGAAAACCCAAATACCAAAAAAAACACAACCCAAAAAATTCCCAAAACCACACCCTTTAAAAGATTACACAATCTACCACTTCGCCTCCCATTCCACTAAACCCATTGTAAATTTAACCCAGCTGTTCAAACAAATTACATTTCTGTCTTTGCTCCAACATTACACACAGTTGTTTCTTGGTTTTGGCTTTGCGACTTTTTTGAACCCGGCATCCATGCCTAGTCAGCATTTTGCTCTTCGAGCAAAAGCGCGTCACGCTTGCTGAGGGTTCAAAAAAATCACAAAGCCAAAACCAAGCAACAATGCAGATAAGTCACTCGCTCAGCCCCTGCCAAACTTTGTTCTCTCGACGAAAAAATAAAAATGAATTTCAAAGGAGGCTTATTTCTCAATAGAGATAATCTGTGGGATAGTTGAGTTTTATGAGGTTCTGGGAAGCGTGAAGCGTTCGCCGCAGGCGATCCCAGTGAGGGGCCACGGCATGCTTTAGCTGTACAGCTAAAGCATGTTGCCGTCAGGAGCCCGCCCTCATAAAGCTCAGCTATCCCACAGATTATCGGCTGTTGAAAAAAAGCCGACTGCAGAAACTAGAAATTTAAAAAATGAGTCAAAAGGGGCCGACGAGGGTTTTGAGGCTGGAGGGTTTGTGGGCGTGGGAGATTTCTAGGGTGACGTGTTTTTCTTTGGCCATGAGGGCGGCTTTGTGGTGGAGAAAGGGGGCGCCTTTAAGGGTGAGGTCGATGACTTGGTCCCAAGAGAGTTGGGGCATATGTTGGGCTTTTGGGTTTTGGTGGGGGTCGTTGGTAAAAATGCCTTCGGTGTCTTTTTTGAATTCGCAGACTGGGGTTTTAAAGTGGGCGGCCATGGCGATGGCTGTGGTGTCGGAACCGCCTCGGCCAAGTGTTGTGATTTCTTTTGAGAGTGGGTCAACACCTTGAAAGCCAGCCAGGATAATGACTTTATTTTTTTTAAGTTCTTCATCCACACGTATGGGGCGAACTTCTTTAATACTAGCGTCGCCGTGGGGACCGTGGGTCAGGATACCGGCTTGGCTGCCGGTGAAGCTAATGGCTGGAACTTTAAGATCGTTCAGTGCAAGACTCATTAATGCCATGCTGATGCGCTCGCCTGCTGTCAGTAACATATCAAGCTCACGTTGGTGGGGATCACTTGTGATTTCATAGGCCATTTTAATCAGGTCGTCTGTGGCTTGTCCCATGGCACTGACTACAATGATAAACTGATCACCTTGAAAGTAATCCTTTGAGATGTTTAATGCGATGGATTTAATCTTTTGGATATTATCAAGACTTGAACCGCCGTACTTTTGAACACGAAGTTTCAACAAAGAATTCATCCTCACTCTTAAATTGTGGTTTGTGCAATCAACTGGGAATATTGTTTGACCAAAGACTTTGATCCCACAGGAACTTTAATTTTATGACTTTTCACTTCGCGCGGGATGAAGCCCTTAAGAAGATCAGGATTGAGCTCTCTTAGATACTGTTCTTTAACACCAATATACTGGGCTAAATTATTAAGATCTGTGCCACCTGGCACAACCATCTCTTCATATTTAAAAGGTGATTTGTATTCAAGATCTTTAAAGCCGTAAAGAGCAGGAGATTTAGCAATTAAAGTGGCGGCAATAATTTTTGGAACATAGTTAATGGTTTCATCAGGAAGGGTTTTCATTTCTGCCAGTTCCCAAAAATCATTGGTCTGGTGTTTTTTAATTAATCTTTGAATTCGGTTTTCTCCTGTGTTGTAGGATGCCGAAACCAAGTGCCAAGATTGAAACATTTTATAAAGTGCTTTCTTATATTGAATGGCAGCTTGTGTGGCTTTAGTAAAATTTCGTCTTTCGTCAATCCACCAGTTAATGCTCAGTCCATAGCGACGACCTGTAGGAGCGATAAATTGCCAAATACCTACAGCTCCTGCTGAACTCACAGCTTGTGATGAAAATCCACTTTCTATCATAGCGACATAAAGAAGATCTGTAGGAAGGTTATGGGATTCTAACTCTCCTTGGATATAAGGAGCATAGCGAGCCGAGCGTTCAAGCCAAGTTTTAAAACTTTCTCTACCGCGGGTTTGAAAATAATTGATCCACATTTTAACCTGATGATTATAAGTCACCGGAAAATCAAAAACGGGTGGCGAGTAGGTTTTTTTTATGGGTTTGCGTAATTCATTTCTGAATTCACTTGAAGTTGTGACATCTTCGTAGGGTTTATTATTAAGCAAGTTTTGGCCGTTACTAGCGGGCGCCGATGAAGCCACAGAAACAAAACAAACATTAATAAGTGCATAAAGACAGCAGGCGAGAACATTTGTTTTTAACATGTTTAAATTATCTCCGATGAGTCAGGCTTAGTCGACCTTAAATGCTCTGTTGGTCCGTTGACAATAGTGTCAGATTAATGACGTTTAAAACCGTCTTTTGTCTAGGTAAAAGTAACTGACTGGCTGACTTAAATTGTTAAATACATGATTTTATTCTTAGTCTTTCATCTAGATCATATTTTAAGCCTCATACTTGCTGAGCATTTACGCTTTTATAATTCAATAAATATTCTTTGAAATGAATTGAGTGAGAACTGAACCCATAACAACAACTGACACAGTAATGAAAATTTTTTTAAAAAGTCTAGTCCAGTCTGTCGTGGCACAGTCATTGCTCTGTTTTTAGCTTTATGAGTACTAAAGGCATATACACAGCCGTAAGTGGAGCCGTTGCACATAGTGCAAAGCTAGATACCATTGCTAACAACATAGCTAATGCCAACACTCCTGGTTTTAAAAAAGATCAGCAAGTCTTTAAAGAATATTTAACCAGTTACGAAAAACAACCTACAACACTTGAGACCCCTAAAATTCCAGCATCCATTGAAAGTTTTTATCCCCTCAATGGTGGTGATAAAGCTTATGTTGATATCAGTGGAACATCGACAAGCTTCTCTCAGGGAGCATTAAAACTTACTGGTAACTCTTTTGATCTAGGTCTTGAGGGCGATGCTTTCTTTGAAGTTTCAACAGCAGGTGGTATTCGTTTTTCTCGTAACGGACATTTTACGGTCAACGGTGAGGGAACTGTTGTTGATAAACACGGCCATCCTCTTTTACTGCAAGGTGAAGAAGGTCAGTTGGATGAAGAGCGTTTTATCAAAGTCGATGATCAAGCTGACTTTAATGTGACTCCACAGGGTGACGTGTTTGTTGGTGGTCAAAATATCGGACGAATTTCTTTAAAAACTGTAACCGAAAAAGATGCTCTTCATAAACAAGGTAACTCGCTTTACACCCTTCGCGAGAATTTTGATAATCAAGTCATCGATGCCACAAATTATAAAGTTCATCAAGGCTCCTATGAACAAAGTAACGTCAATATCGTGCAAGAGATGACGGATATGATTAACGCCACTCGAGTTTTTGAAAGCACACAAAAAGCCATACAAGCTTATGATCAAATGAATCAAAAATTAACCAATGATGTACCAAGGCTCAGGTAATTAGGAGAGACTTATGTTAAAAGCACTCAATACCGCAGCGACCGGCATGCAGGCCCAGCAAACCAATATGGAAGTCATATCTAATAATATGGCCAACGCTTCAACCACAGGTTTTAAAAAAGCACGGGCTGAATTCGAAGATCTTCTTTATCACAACATGAAAGATCCAGGGGCTGCCACTGGGCTGAATGCCGTCTCTCCAACAGGGGTTCAAACAGGACTTGGTGTAAAAACCGCTGCTATCCAAAGAGATCACTCGATTGGTAGCGCAAGGCTAACAGATAATCCATTTGATATTTCAATTGAAGGTAAAGGATTTTTTCAACTTGAAAACGAAGAGGGTGACATTCTTTACACTCGTAATGGTGAATTCAAAAGAAGCTCTGAGGGAATTTTAGTCGATAAAAATGGTAACAAACTTTTACCAGAGATCAAACTACCCACCGATGCCACGGACGTCAGAATCACCAGTAGAGGCGAAATCGAATTAGTGCGTGACAAAATGACAGCTCCCGAAGTGATCGGACAAATTGAACTGGCCAGTTTTATTAATCCAGCCGGTCTTAAAGCACTGGGTAAAAATACTTTTATCCCGACACCGGCTAGTGGTGAACCACAGACCGGAACACCTGGAAAAGGTCATTATGGTATGGTTTCACAAGGCCAGCTTGAAGGCAGTAACGTTAATATCGTTGAAGAGATGGTGAATATGATCACCTCTCAAAGAACTTACGAAACCAATTCTAAAGTGATGCAGGCCACAGATCAAATGTTACAAACCATTAATAATTTAAGGTAGGCGATGATTAAAACTTTTTTATTTTTGATAATGACACTTCTTTACTCTATCAGTGGTTTTGCTGTTGAAACCAGTGCTATAGAAAAACATATTCTTTCTGTTGTTTCAAAGCAGGTTAAAAACGAATGCCCGACTTGTACTGTACAAATGACTTTAATGAACAAAGGTCTTCTTGAAGATATTTACAGTGCTGACGAAATTTATTCTGATCATTGGAAAGGTCAAACCAATCTTGTTTTAAAGTTGGGTGATCAAAATCTGATTATCACAGCCGATATTCGTTGGATGGATCAAGTGGCTGTAGCCAACGAAAATATTCGCCAGGGCATGGTGATCAAAGATTCTGATCTTCGCATGGTTGAAAAAGATGTGACCTACCTAAAAACGCCCTATATTCAAAACAAAGTAAAGGCTGTAGGACTTACCGTTAAAAAAATATTTCAAAGGGGACAAATCATCGACGAGTCTACCTTAAAAAAACCAATTGTCGTACGTTACGGCCAACCCATTCAACTCCTTATGCAAAATGGTTCAATTAAGCTCACTATGGACGCTCAAGCTAAGGGTGCAGGTGCTGTGGGCGATAGTATTCCGGTTTATGTTCATCAATCCAAAACAAAACTTCAGGCCGTCATTATTGATCACGGCAGTGCGAGGCTACAATGAAAATAACCCGTCTCTTGATTCTAGCCTTACCGTTATTTTTATTTTCAGGCTGCGCAAGTTTTGGTCAAAGTCTTAAAGCCTTTTTGGGTGGGGAAGACGTTAGGACTCAAACAGTAAAGTCCAATTCAAAAAAAGTCGGCAAGATTGATAAAAATAAAAACTATAAACGAACAGATCACAAAACCATCCAAGAGCAATCAAGCCTTGGGCCAGACTCTGGATCACTTTGGATAGAAAGAGGCCAAGGTTCATATCTTTTTACCCAAAATACAAATCGCCTCATTGGTGACCTGGTGAATGTTGAGATCGATGGTCAGGCTAAAAAACAAATTGAAACAAAAGTGTCGGTGATTCAAAATCTTCTTGATCGCATCAAAACCCAAAACGAACAAAGAATGCTAGCTTCTCAAACCCCATCGACAGACGGGAAGCCTGCTGCAGCTCCAGCTCCAACGGTTCCGACACCAGCAGAGCCAGCGCAAAAGTTTGAAGTTAAAATTGTTCCCTCAAGAATCACAGAAATCTTAAAAGACGGATCTTATCTTGTACAAGGTGATCAAGTTTTTATGCTTGGTAAACGTGAGTACAAACTGGTCGTTAAAGGGATCGTTCGACAAGAAGACTTTGATGATCAAGGCATAAGTGCAGAAACATTATTAGATCCAAGTTTTGATATCGTGACCAATAAAAGGAAGAAGTCCCTATGAAGACCACTCTCTTAACTCTTTTCAGTACGCTTTTATTTGTTTGCGAAATGGGCCATGCCGTTCGTTTAAAAGATGTGGCTAATCTACGCGGCGTTCGTGACAATCAATTGATCGGTTACGGACTTGTTGTTGGACTTAAAGGAACGGGAGACTCAAACTTAGAGTTCACATCAAAAAGTATGAAACGCATGCTTGATAAAATGGGCATGAAACTCACTGGCGACGATATCGCTAGCCAAAATGTGGCGTCAGTGATTGTTACAGCGAGCCTTCCTCCCTTTTCAAGGGCGGGTAATAAGCTTGATGTCACGGTGAACTCTTTAGGAGATGCTACAAGTCTTAAGGGTGGAACACTTTTACAAACGCCGCTCAGAGCCTCAGATAAAAATGTATACGCTGTGGCTCAAGGGACAATGCTTACACCAGATAATCACCTCACTGTTGCTAAGGTTCCCAATGGCGCAATGGTAGAGCGTGATATGGAAGCTGATTTTACTCACCGAAAAATGTATCGCTTTACTTTAAATAATCCTGATTTAACAACAGCCGCTCGAGTGGCTAAAACCATCAATATGGATTTGGGTGGTAAGTACGCCACAGCCATTGATCCCGGAACCATTGACTTTATTGTCCCCTTTGCTTGGGAAGGTAAGGGTGTAGAACTTTTATCAGTCATCGAGTCCTTACAAGTCTTCCCCGATCAAAAAGCAAGGGTCATTGTGAATGAAAAATCTGGAACTGTGATCATCGGTGAAAATGTGAGGATTGATAAAGTAGCGATCAGTCATGGTGATATTACAGTCACCGTCGGAGACCCTCCACCAGCACGCGGTCGGGGATTAGCCTCTAATAAAGCACCACAAAAAACAGACCGTGTTCATATGATCGAAGGCGAACAGGGTTCGGTCAGTGTGGGTGAGCTTGTTCAGAGCCTTAACAGAATGGGCATTAAACCAAAAGACCTGATTATTATTTTACAAAACATTAAGGCTTCCGGTGCTTTACAAGGTGAGCTTGAAATTTTATGAAAACTTTTAGAAAGTTCAATCATTTAAGTTTAAACTTAGATTGGGATAATAGGATGTTATCCCTCGGGGGGTTGAAGGTTAGAGGCCGTAACCAGGACGGTTCAAGAGAGAGCAGGATATGAGGTCATTAAGCGGCTTTTGTTGCAGGACCGAATACTCTTTACGATACAGAATGTATCAAGGTCTCACTTCCTCCCCAATTTTTTTTAATTTATGAAAATCGATCGCAAAGTTCCACAAGACATGCAGTCGCAACTTCAAAAGCTTGATTCAAAGTTGAAGCAAGCCTCTGAGATGTATGAAAAACAGTTTCTAAGACAAATGGTGCAAGTCATGCGACAGTCTGTCAGTCACTCGGCCCTCACAAAACCGGGTATGGCCGAGGGCATTTACCGCGAGCAAATGGATGATCATTATGTGGATCAGTGGGTTGAGCGCGGAGGCACGGGCTTTGCCGACATGGTTTACTCACAGTTGGTTGATCGTTATTATCCACAACTGGGAGCGCAAAAAACTAAAAATATTAGACCCGTTGATGTCACAGATCGTTTTCAAGGATTTAAAAAAGTGACCCAAGATGAAAATCAAAATAAGACCACCTTTAATATTGAACTTAAACCTCACTCAACAAAAGGGCCAAGCTATCTCAATGTTCCTTGGCGCGGGCAGTTTGAAAAAGAGTTCTCGACAGTCGGTGGCCAGAAAATTGTGAGCTTTAAACATGACTCAGGTCTAAAATCCACTTTTGCATTTACCGGGCAAATTTTGCCTGGACTTTTGAATAAGACATTTGAAGCGGGAGAAAACTTTGCACTTCTTAGCCCAGATTCACAGAATCTGACTTGGCAAGTGAGTGAAGAAAACTCGCGAAAAGACTCGCCCACACCGTAAAACAGAAGTTTTAATGGGGGAAAGTCCTTAAAGTTATGTTAAAATTAAAGAGACCAAGGAGGGTTTCATGAAAGTAACCAGTGGTGCGTCACAATCTCTTGCCCAGGCTCAAGCGCAGGCCGAATCAAAAAATTTAAAAAATAATACAACAAGCAAAGACGCTAAAGAAAGTTCTTCCACATCATTATCGGCTCAAGTCAGTTTGTCGCCACAAGCGCAACAGATTAAAAAAGCCACCGAGCTGGCTCAAAGCGACAATGTGGATGAAGCTAAAATCGCAAAGTATCAAAGCCTCATTGATAGCGGTAAATATCAAATCGATGCTGCTAAGATTGCTGATCGTTTAGTGGATGAACATTTAAACATGCCTTCTTAAGGAGTTAGAGATTGATGAACGCTTACCTTGAACTTGTAAAATCTCTTGATCAGCTTGTGACGGTTTACCGTCATCTCCTTGATGTTGTTCGTAGAGAAAACGAAGTTCTTGTTAAAGCCGACATCCACGAAATTCCTAATATAAACTTGAGTAAAGAAAAATTAGTTTTAAAAGTCAGAGAGCTTGATCAAAAATGGCAACTCTCGGCCCTTGAACTTTTTAAAGTTTTTAATGTCGAAAGTAAGGCCCATACTCTTTTAGAACTATCAAAACATTTTAATGGTGAAGAGAGACTTAAACTTGAACAGCTTCATTCGGTACTCAATATGTTGGTGCAAAGAATTTCTGAGCTGAATAAAAAAAACGAGATCCTTGTTCATGCAGCACTTTCTCATATCACAGGTGCCATGAACTCGATCACCAACACACTCAATGAAAATCCCACTTATAAAAACAGTGGAAATATGAAGTCGACCAACAAAGATGCACAAGGTCGATTGGTTCGCCGCGAGGCTTAGATGATTGGAGAGACAAGAGGTCTCTCAAACTTTTAAAAGGGGAAAGGGATGTCCCGGGTATCCAATTTAATGACCGTCGGTCGACGGGCCATGATGAATAGCCAAACCGGTCTTCACACCGTTGCCCATAATATTGCCAATAAAGAGACAGAAGGGTTTTCTCGTCAGCGCACTGAAATCCAATCCAACTTCGCAGAAGGCAGCGGTAAAATGCGAATCGGCCTTGGGGCACGTGCCGCCAGTGTTCGCCGAATCAATAATCCCTACCTTGAAAAACAAATTGGCGATGAAAAATCTCAGCTCGCAACCTCTAAAGGTCGTCAAGAAGGCATGGCCCGTCTTGAATCTATATATAACGAGCAAACTGTCGAGGGTTTTAATACCTCGATGACATCTTTCTTTAATGCCTTTCGTGAACTTTCAACCAATCCAGAGAGCATGCCGCGAAGAACGGCTGTTAAAGCCGCAGGGCAAACATTAGTGAACGACTTTCACAATATCCATAACCAGCTTAAACAAGTGGGTAAAGATATTAATTCACAAGTGGCCATCAGTGTGAGTGATGCCAACGCCCATATTCAAGAGATCGCTGACCTTAACAACCGCGTACAAGAAGTTGAACTCATTGGTGGTTGGGCCAACGACGAAAGAGATCGCAGAGATTTACTTGTTAAAAAATTAGGCGAGATCATTGATATCAAATGGAACGAAGGCGAAGATTCAACCATCACAGTATCGACAGCTAAAGACGCTTTGCTTGTTGTAGGTGGTACAGGCAATCATCTTGAAGCTATTTCCACCCCAGCCCGCGAGGGTAAAGCTGAAGGTGATTATGATATCGTTTTTTATCATCACGAGTACGCCGAGCCTCTTTTACTGACCGATCGAATTCAGGGTGGTCACTTAGGTGGACTGCTTTCTGTGAGATCTCAAGAGCTTAATGGTCTAAGAAACGATATGGATCATTTGGCTTTTACCATCGCCAAAGAAGTTAATAATATGCACGCCCAAGGTTACAACTCTTATAATCAAACAGGAGTTTTATTTTTTGACCCACTTTCGGGTGCTGCAGGATCAACAGAATATTTAAAACTCAATTCTGATGTGGTTAACGATGTTGGACGAATTTCAGCGGGACGACATCCCGATCGCCCCGGTGATAACAGAGTGGCCATTGATATTGCAGAACTTCAATACGGTAAACCTGTGTTTGCCGGCTCTCTCACGCTGGATGAATTTTATAATGGAATTGTAGGAGAGCTTGGTATTAAAGCTCAATCAGCTAATCGCCTGGTTGATGTCCAAAGTAATCGAGTCAACCAGCTTGATAATTTAAGAGAAAGTATCAGTGGTGTCAGCCTTGATGAAGAGGCTGCGAAAATGATCGAAATGCAAAAACACTTTGATGCATCAGCCAGAATTATTAGAACGGCTGACGAGATGCTTGATACAGTGATCAACATTAAGAGGTACTAGGATAAAAAATGCGTGTTGCAGATAAAATGAATCATACCCAAGTGGTATCCAATCTGAATAAAAACCGCTCTGAACTGGCCAAGTTTCAGAATCAGGCGGCTTTGCAAAAACGCATCACTAAACCTTCAGATGATCCATTGGGTGCTGCACGAATCCTCGAGTCTCGAACAGAGATGGCAGGTTTTCAGCAGTTCGAAAAAAATATTGTGACGACCAAAGGCTTTGTCGAATTCTCTGAGACCTCTCTCGGAGAAATGGGTGATCTATTGATCCGTGCTAAAGAACTCGCTATCCAACAAGCTAGTGATGGAGCCTCGGGCCCTGAAACAAGAAAAATGGTGGCTATGGAGATGCGCCAAATCTTTGAGCAA
>CAYMBT010000051.1:0-14117 GCA_964388755.1 uncultured Pseudobdellovibrionaceae bacterium
ATCCGGCTCATAACCGGAGGATCGAAGGTTCGAGTCCTTCAGCCCCTACCAAATTTCCCCTCCCCCATTCAAAAGCTCAGACAGGTCCTCGCGATAAAAAACGCCGAGGGCGTTTTTTATCGCTGCGGAACTCGCTTTTGAATGGGGGAGGGGAAATTTGGTAGGAGCTAAAGGGCTCTCACCTTTTAGGTACCAAGTTCCTTTTGTAGAAGCATTGGGTTATTAAATTCGTTAGAGGTTTCTCATTTTTATCTATGGGTGATTTTAAGGGTGAGGGGATGGTGGTCGGAATTAATTGGGGGGCCTTTTTTATATTCGATGATTTTTAAATTTCTGGATAGGCAGTGGTCGATGGGAATGCTTGGTAGTAAGATGTTGCTAGGCCATGTGTTTGGTGTTGATGGGGCTTTATCCAGTTTAGAAATTTCTAGAAATTCTGTGAAAATGTGAGACCAAGGAGTGGTATTAAAATCGCCACAAACCAAAAGTGGTTCCTGGATCTCTTGAAAATGTCTGGCTAAAGTTATGAGGTATTGATCTCTCAAAAGTGATCCATAGCTTCCAATGGGAGGAAAGGCATGTAATATTGCTAAATTAATTTGTCCCATAGGACTTTTTGATTTTAATAGTAGAGCCGGGATCATATTTTCACGATCGACAAAGATATCTTTTACTTCTAATGGAAATCGGCTCAACACTCCAAGCCCAAAATTTCCATCTCTGAGTATCATTTTCGAATATGGATAAATGTCCTCAATTTGCTTCAGTTGCTTCGCCCAAGCATTATTAATTTCAACGAGAAAGACGATTTTTGGTTTTTTATTTTTTAAGTAAGTAATCAGCTGTTCCTTGGAATCATTTTGTGAGTTAACATTGGCATAAAACACATCAAGGGCTTCGACGTTATTTTCAGAAACATCAAGATTGAATGTAGGCCTCCAGTGAGGCGCAATAATAAACGCTAAAATAACTGTAGAGATAAGGCTCAAAATAAAAAATAAGGTTTTCTTTTTTTTCATCCACGGAGAGAAAATAATTAAAACTAAGCCTACAAGAATCATCCAATGTTGAAAATGTACAATAAGGGATAATACCCAACTTTGGCTTTCAAAAAGAACAGCAACAATAGCAAGATACAAAAGACTAAGACATGCGAACGCGAGATTATTGAGAATAATATCCCCCAGGGATATTGTCTGAATAACGTGGTTTAAGAACTTTTAGTTTTTTTTGTTTTAATCTGGCTAAAGCTTCTTTTTCAAGCTTATCTATTTCAAGAGATTGACCTGATTTTTTGATAGATTTATAAAAATCAAGACCCTGTTTGTTGTTAAAAATGTCCATATCTTTTTCTGGTGAACTTTGTGTAGAGTCTTCCTCGTGTGCATTTAAAAATAGAAGAGCTTTGTCGGGCCCTAGTTCTTGAGCCAATAAAAAACTCCAGACAAAGTGTCTAAACGCATCACTTTCATCTTCTCGGCCAGGATTTTTGAAAATTTGAGAAGTAATTTTATCGACCTTCTCTTTGGCGATAAAAACTTTATAAGCTTCATAGGGCATTTTGGTGATAATGACTTTATCACCCTCGGTGAGACGAGGAACATAGTTTAAGAAATGATCAGTTAAGCTTTTCGAACACAAATTTTCGCATTCTAGTGGGCACGAAAAAGTCTCCATATCGACTGGCGTGATTGAGCATCGTAATTGACAATCCTCAGGCTTTGAGGCGAGTCCAGATTTGAGAAACCATGATAAACAATCACTAGCGATGACTGGATTTAAGTAAGCTAACAAGATTAAAACAATCCATAGAGTTTTCATATTGCCTTATTGTTACATATTGTATTGGAATCTTCACCTGAAACAAATCACATTTGTGTGATCTTGGGCGGCTAAAATGTTATTGGGCAAAGCAAATGAACGGCGCAACGCAAAAATCTAAATTCATTACACAATCCAAACTATAGGGTGCCCTGTTCTTTTTGCAGAAGTTTTAGGTTATCCGAGCCGGGATTTTATGAATGCAGAATTACTTACTTAAAAGTTTTGATGTTAATTTTAGATAAGTACAAAACCAAACAAAAATTCAATGGGTTCACAAAGATTTGAACTTATACTTAATTTATGTTTCTCTCAAATTACAAAAAATCTTCTCTCTAAGGAGCATTTCGATGATGAAAGTTAAAGCTGCTGTTGCGTGGGCTGCCAATGAACCTCTTTCTATTGAAGAGGTGGATCTTCAAGGTCCGCAAAAAGGTGAGGTTTTGATTAAAGTTGTGGCTTCAGGTGTTTGTCATACGGATGCGTATACTCTTTCTGGGACTGATCCTGAGGGGATATTTCCGGTGATCTTAGGTCACGAGGGTGGCGGGATTGTTGTTGAGGTCGGTGAGGGTGTGACGTCACTTAAAAAAGGGGATCATGTGATCCCGCTTTACACGCCAGAGTGTCGCACTTGTAAGTTTTGTCTTTCTGGAAAAACTAATCTTTGTCAAAAAATAAGGCTCACTCAAGGTAAGGGACTTATGCCCGATGGGACCACACGATTTAGTAAAAATGGAAAACCCATCTATCATTATATGGGCACATCCACTTTTGCCGAATACACGGTTGTACCAGAAATCTCTTTAGCGAAAATCAGTAGTGAGGCTCCTTTAGAGAAAGTTTGTCTTCTGGGTTGTGGAGTAACAACGGGTATAGGTGCGGTACTTAACACAGCAAAAGTCGAAGCCGGAGCCACTGTAGCTGTGTTTGGTTTAGGTGGTATCGGACTTTCTGTCATACAAGGTGCGAAGATGGTCAATGCGAGTCGCATTGTCGCCGTCGATATTAATCCTGACAAATTTGTTATGGCTCAAAAAATGGGTGCTACAGATTGTTTGAATCCCAAAGATTTTGATAAGCCCATTCAAGAGGTGATCGTTGAACTTCTTGATGGTGGGGCTGATTACTCATTTGAATGTGTTGGTAATGTTCAATTGATGAGAGCTGCTTTAGAGTGTTGTCACAAGGGTTGGGGCGAATCCATTATTATTGGTGTTGCGGGGGCTGGCCAAGAGATTTCCACCCGTCCGTTTCAACTTGTCACAGGTCGTGTGTGGCGAGGTTCAGCTTTTGGTGGTGTGAAGGGGCGTACAGAGCTTCCTGGATACGTTGATAAATATATGTCTGGCGAAATTAATCTGGATGATCTAGTGACTTTTGAAATGCCCCTGAGTGATATCAACAATGCCTTTGATTATATGCACGAGGGAAAAAGTATTAGAACTGTGATTAAATTTTAATTTTTATAGAACTGGAGAAATAAAAAAATGAAAACTTTAAAGAAGCATAAATGTTTTTCGGGCGAAGTTCATTTTGTTGAACACTTCTCCCAACAGACACAAACCAATATGAAGTTTTCATTTTTTAAACCGGCGGGTCCCATTCACGGCGCCATTATTTTTTTATCAGGTCTGACCTGTACCGACGAAAACTTTATTACCAAAGCGGGTGCCCAAAGATTTTTAGCAGAAAATGGTTTAATGGTGGTTTGTCCAGACACTTCTCCACGGGGGCTGAATCTACCCCATGAGCATGAAGCCTATGATTTTGGTTCTGGTGCTGGTTTTTATTTAGATGCCACAGTGGATGGTTATAAAGATCACTATCGTATGTACAGTTATATCAATAGCGAGTTGTATGATTTGATCAATTCAGAGTTCTCTTTAAAAAATGCAATATCCATCATGGGTCATTCTATGGGTGGGCACGGGGCCTTGGTCATTGGCCTTAGAAATCCTGATCGCTATCGATCCATTTCTGCTTTTGCGCCCATCTCTACGCCCACCGGATCTGATTGGGGTAAAAAAGCCCTGACGGGCTATTTAGGTACTGACACAAAAGCATGGGCCAACTACGACGCTTGTCTATTATTAGAGTCTGGTCACAAACACTCTCAACCTTTGTTCATTGATCAAGGTTTAAGTGATGAGTTTTTACAAAAGCAGCTGCGGGCCTCAGATCTTGAGAGTATGGCCAAAAAAGTCGGTCAAGCTATAGAGCTGCGTCTGCAAGAGGGCTATGATCATAGCTACTACTTTATCTCCACATTTATTGAGGACCACATCAGATTTCATAAAAAATATCTATAATTTGGCATAGAGATACGAGGCTCTTCGTTCTAGTCAGGCTTAAATTCAATAAGATATTGATCTCAACAATATGACTGTGAAACTCATTTCACCTCAATATCAGAAAACAATCTGAGTCTCATCGTTATTGAGAGACGCTTTTGAGTCCTCAATAATTGTAAAAAAGATATAAATCGTAAAAGCTTAAAGGCCCAATGTGAATTCTATGATATTTGTTATTTATTGGGTCTAAGCTATGAAAATCTCTAAAAGTAAAACAGTTCTCCTTATTGTTCTAACAAGTCTTTTTGTTGGAGCGATGACGATTATATCACTTTCTGATATTCCGAAATTTAATGATTTTAAAAGCCAAGTCATCGGTTCTGATCAGTACTTTTTTGATCAACAAGGTCAGCTTATTCATCAGTTGAGAAAAGATTTAAAAAAAAGAAAGTTGCAGTGGGTTTCTTTCTCTTCATTTAATCAAGATTTTATAGACATACTTCTCTTTGTTGAAGATCAGCGTTTTTTTAATCATTGGGGAGTTGATTTGAGATCAATGATCAGAGCCCTTTGGGCGACGCTCAAAAACGAAAGAATCCAAGGAGCGAGTACGTTATCTATGCAGGTGGCCGATCTGACTCGTCATGAAGTTTTAGTGGGTCACAAAAAAATCGTAAAAGGACAGGTGATCAATAAATTGAGCCAAATCTTTCGGGCTCTTTTAATTGAATGGAAGTGGACAAAAAATGAAATTCTCGAAACCTATTTGAATCTGATTCATCTTAAAGGTGAATATCAAGGTGTTCGTACTTTTAGTTTAGCTTATTTTAAAAAAAATCCATCCAGTCTTAACCGTCAAGATGCTTTGATTATATCATCTCTTATCAGGGCTCCTAATCAGAGCCAAGAAAGACTGACTCAAACCGTATGTGCCCATGCAAAGCGACTTCAACCACCTATGGATTGTTTGATACTCAAACAAAAAATCAAAGAGTTTTTTTTATCCGATGGTTCATTAAACATGAATCACCTAGAAATTCCCCATCTTGCCCAGAGGCTGGTGCGAGAAAAACCAGATCATACTGAATTTAAAACCTTTATTGATTCTGAGCTGCAAAGTCAGGTTTATAAAATTCTAGAGAAAAACCTCTCAAGCCTTCAGTCTTCAAAAGTGCAAGACGCTGCAGCCATTGTTATTGACAATAAAACAGGTCAAGTTCTCGCCTACATCGGCACCATTGCTAAATATTCAAAAGCTCCCCATGTTGATGGTGTTCATTCACCAAGGCAAGCGGGCTCGACCCTTAAACCATTTTTTTATTCACGGGCCATTGATAAAAAATATATCACAGCCGCCTCTTTGATCGAGGATGATAAGACCGTTATCAGTTGGTCAGGGGGTCTTTACCGTCCCACAAACTATGATCAAAAGTTTTATGGTTCTGTCAGCGTCAGAGACGCTTTAGCATCCTCTTTAAATATTCCAGCGGTTAAAATGATTAAGATGTTAGGCCTTTCAGAATCATACTCGGTTCTGACCGATCTCAAATTTTCAGATCTTAAAAATCCAGATCGTTACGGCGCTTCTTTAGCATTAGGTTCTATTGAAGTACGTCTGGATGAGCTGAGTAATGCTTATAGGGCCATGGCCAATGGTGGAAAACTAACCCCTCTTATATGGACAAAGGAAGACTCTTTTAATCAATCATCAACAATAATGAGTGAGGAAACAGCTTTTATTATATCTGACATACTATCAGACCCTAACGCTCGAAAAATTGGTTTTAACTGGGACTCAGCCCTTGAAACCAGTTTTTGGACAGCAGTGAAAACGGGAACCAGTAAAGGACTCAGAGACAATTGGACCGTGGGCTACTCCTCTGAATACACAGTAGGAGTGTGGGCCGGTAATTTTAGCTCTAGCCCCATGCGAGGAGTGAGCGGTGTTACAGCGGCCGCCCCCTCTTGGAACGAGATAATGACCTATCTTCATCGTCAAAAGAAAAGCTTTAGACCAGGGCCGCCGGCTGGAATTGTTCAAAAAAAGATAAAGTATAAGGGGCAGCTTCATTCAAAAACCGATTACTTTATCGCAGGAACTGAGCCCCATGACGAACTGATCAGCCAATCCAGCCACAAACTCTATAGCATTGTATTTCCAGCCCATGGATCACGACTAATGCTTGACCCCCATTTAAACCAAAAAGCCACTGATCTTTTAGTCACTTACAAGGGGGGCGAAGACAAAAAGACGGTCTTTGTATTTTTAAATGATCAAAACCTTGGGCCACTGACCCAACAGTTTAAGCTCAGTCAGGTTAAGGCCGGTCAATATAAGCTTGAGTTCAAAGATGAGGCTAAAGAGGCGGTACTCGCCTCAAGCCAGTTTGAGGTTCATTAATACGCTCGTTTAATAATTCATCTCAGAAATTATAAAAGCTTCATCAAATATAAACTTTTGCAGGCTAAACGTTCATCATTTTTTAATGATGACGAACATCATTTTTGATCCAGTTTTCATTGGAGAAATGAACAATCATTGTTTAAAAAAGAACGATCGATCTTTGTTAGTTTTTGATTAAGATTTTTAGAAATAATTCTTTACCATCAATTTGAAATATTTATTGAAATAAGAATTACCCTTGTCTTCCATAAGCTAAAACGATAGTGGGATACCAAACCATCAAATCTTTGGGAGATTTCCTATGTCGATTATTTCGTTAATAGTTTTATTTTTGGGAGCTTTGAATACATCAGCTTTTGCTGACGTCATCTTTTCTCCACAAACCCCGGCTGCTGTTGAGACGTCACAAATTCGTGTGCAGTTTCCATCAAGCATGAAAAAAGTCGATAACCCCTTTTTAGTTTCTTGTTCACCAGAAATGAAAGGTAATGGTTACTGGGCTGATAACAACACTACATGGGTTTATAACTTAGAATTAGAAACTAATAATTGGGGTGACCCACTTCCTTTACAAGGCGGATCAACTTGTTCAGTTGTTCAACAAGTCTTACTTTCTTCTGAAGCTGGTCAAGCTTGGGGTATAGGTTTCTTAAGACACAAATTTTTTGTTGCTGGTCCAGCTGTGACATCTGTATACACAATGCCAGGCTCTTACGAAAAACTTCGTGAAACTGAACCCGTTGTTTTAGTTCTATTTGATGGCGACATAGTTCCTGAGTCGGTTCTGGGTCAAAAAACAAGCTACCTTTGGTACACTAATCTTGATAATTCGGTGGGCGAGACCATTCCATTTTCAAGCGTTCCACAAGATCAAGCCAATGCTCTTTTTAACTCTTTTCAAAAATATTATTATTTCGATAAAAAGATAGTGAACGAAAATTCAAAGAATTGGTTATTACTGACTGTAAACCGTAATCTTTTACCAGGGGCTAAAGTTGGTCTTTATTTCTCCAACGTTGAGTCTGTTTACCAAAGCCAAGTTAAATCCTCTGAAAATATCTCTTATCTAGAAGTCAGAGACAATTTTAATGCTCAAGTCCAATGTCAATCTCTTGAAGAGTCTTCAGACATCTGTATGCCCGAAGGTAATATTGAAGTGAGCTTTAATGCAAAAACAGATTGGTTCACCGCGAGCCAAACATATATAGAGTATGTTCCGCAAAATTCAAAAACTGGAAACCTTGAAAAAGCTTACCCTCTTGCCAAAGACATTGCTGTACAGTGGCTGGGTTATGTTGTGAGCGAACTTCAAGTGGACCTTGATGAATTGACTACAATAACGACTCTTGATTTCTCTCATGTTAAAGTGGCTCCGAATACAAAAGCGCAAGTTATGTTTCCGGCTCAACTTGCTGATGTTGATGACCGTCTTTTAGGTACAAAAAATTACGAACTTAATTTTGGTTCTTACTCTGAGACCATTCAAATGGCTCGTTCATTCTCAATCATGGAAAGAAATTTGATCGGAAACGATAAATTTCCAATCGCTGTGATGAATTTGAATCAAAAACTTAAAATCACAAAAAGTGGGACTAGCCAAAAAGTTTGGGAGCCCATCACAGACTCTCAAAAGATCCTTAATCTTATGGTGTCTTACGACCAAATCCGTGACTACGGCTATTATAATGACGAAGAAGAAAAGCCCTATGTGAGCCCCATGAAAACCTTGGGTGTTAAATCATTCGCCGAAGAAGTTAAACTCACAGGCGCAATCAATAAGAAAAGCTTTCTTAATATTCCATTTAAGAAAAACAAAACTGGTGTTCAATCTGGACTTTACGTGACTGAAGTTCAAAGCGAACTCAAATCTAAACCTGTCCATGCCCTAACTCTTGTGACTGACCTAAATATCCATTTCAAAAAAGGAAATGACGAGACTCTTGTTTGGGTCACAAAATTCAGTGATGGTCAGACTGTATCTGGTGCCAATTTAAAAGTTTTTGCTTGCGACCAAACTGTTGTTGGTCAAGGTGTAACAGATAAAAATGGTCTTTATACCTTTTCAAATTCTATACTTAAAAATTGCGAAAACTATGTGAGTTCAATGACCTACGGAACAAGCTTTTTTGTTTCAGCTCAAACTCAAAATGATATTTCTATCAACAGCAGTTCTAACTATGTTCAAGGTGCCTGGGCCCTTGGCTCTCCTGGTGTTGAGTACTTTTATGGTGGTCTAACAGACAATTCTATCGTTATTCACCCCATTATTGGTGTGAACTTGGTTCAACCTGGTCAAAAAGTACCGGTTCAATTGATCGCTAAAAGACCCACTGAAAACGGTTTTAGCAATGTTATGTCTGAGATGTTACCCACTGTAGCTGTCATATATAACAATCAAAACTCAGATCTTAAGTATGAGTTTCCTATTGTTTGGAACAATGGTTCTGCGGAATTTGTTTGGTCTGTCCCTAAAACAGCTGAATTAGGTTCTTACTCTGTTATGTTTAACGGTGGTCGTAATGAATATGTTATTCGTGACAACGACATAGAAGTTTCTGAATTTAAAGTTCCTTTAATGTCAGGTTTTTTAACTACAGCCAATGGGCCACTTGTTCAGCCCCAATCCATTCCAGTATCAATGAGCTTGCAGTTCGCCAGTGGCGTTGGTGCTAAAAACCAAGCTGTTGAGCTTTCATACTATTTTTCTGCGGCTAATTTTTATCAAGAAGCCAGCAATGGTTTTGAGAACTTTAATTTTGCACGCGGAACATACGATCCTAATTCTAAAGGCGAGATCAGTAACGAATCGGGTCTTCCAACTTCTAACCAAGTGGCAAGCATCAGTGAACTTTCAACAGATACAAACGGAACAATTGCCGTTGATCTTGCTCAACAAAAAGATGCTAGTGGTGTGAGCCTTGCTGAAACTCTTAGCAAAACCTCTAAGCCCTACGACCTTATTGTCAGAGCACGCTATCTTGATCAAATGGGTGAGTTTCAAACTCTTTCCACAACTCAGAAAGTTTATAACTCTGCTAGCTATCTTGGAGCTTCTGTTGAAGCTGGTCCATTAAGTGACGCTCGTCTTATGCTTGTTAACCTTGGTGTTGATGGCAAAACCTATACGAACTTATCAGATCTTGAGCTTAATGTTTCTAAGATCAAAGTTAACGTTGTTGGTGAAGAGCTTTTTGGTGGATTTATTAACCAAGTCCTCAGCTATGAACTTGTTAAAACACCTTGGACAGCCAGCTGTTCTGGTGATTCAAAAGGTGTAGCACGCTGTCAGTTAGGAACTCTTGCTGCTGGGACTTACATCTTTCAAGTCACTTCTAAAACTTCAAAAGCCGCCACCTATGCCCAGTTTAAAGTGGACACAGAAGGTTATGTGTCTGGTGAAAATGATAATTATTTTGATGAACAAAATAAACATGGTCTTCTCTTAGCTTCAGACAAAGCCACTTATATCGGAAACGATAAAGCCAGACTTTCTTTTGAGAGCCCTTTTGCTCAGTGTACGGCTCTAGTCAGCTTAGAAAGAGCCAATGTTGTCACAAGTTTTGTGGATACAAAAGCTTGCGAAAAAGGTTTTGTTGATGTGGAAATCACATCTGAATTCGCACCTAACATTTTTGCTTCAGTCTACCTTGTGACTGGACGACCTGATGCTTCGATCACTGTGGACCAAATCGATGTTGGAAGACCAACCTATAGAATTGGTTATAATAATCTTAAAGTGGATTGGAATCTTTATGCGGCCGACGTTTCTGTCAGCCTTGATAAAACAGAATACAATCCCGGCGAAACAGCCACAGCTAAAATTAAAGTGGCCCCGCAGGTTGGTTCTTTGATCAATGGTGAAGTGACTCTCGTCGTTCTTGAAGAAAAAATCCTTGAGCTTAAAGAAAATAAAACTCTTGATCTTCTAACTTCATTAATGGGTCTACGTGATCATTCTGTAAGCCTAAGCAATGGTATTGAGTTCTTAAAATCGGTGGCCCAAATTCAAGCCACAACTGTTGCCGCTGCTGCTCTAGAAGAAGCTGCAAAAGGTGGAGAAGAAGGTGGTTCTGGAAGCGAAATGGAGTCATTTAAGCGTCGTCTTTTTGATTCTCTAGTGACTTTTCAAACCAAGGTTCCAGTGATCAACGGTGAAGCTAATGTTGAATTTAAACTCAATGACAAGCTTGCTAAATTTAAAGTTTTTGCCATCACTCAAGATGCAAGCTTCAAATTTGGTACAGGTGAAGCGACTTATGTGGCCTCACAAAATGTTCAGTCTTTTTCTAACATTCCATCTATTGCTCGCACTGGAGATCAATTCCCAGTGACGGTGACTCTACAAAACAATACTCAAGTTGATGGTCTTTATAAGATCCTTGTGTCTTATTTGATCAAATCCGCTGACGGAAGTGTTATTGGTCAAGGTGTATTGTCTCGCGAAGTGAATTTAGCTTCTGCCTCTTCTCGCCCTGTCAGTGTTGATTCACTGACTGTTCCTGAAGGTGCCGCACTGATTGAATACAGCGTAACTGTTACCGAAAATGGTTCTGTGGTTGATAGTTTTGAGCCAGAAGCTCAAAAAATTCTTGCAGCTATCCCTCTTTCTGTTCAAGAAGAGTATTTAGTGCAAATGACCAATACTGAACTTAATTTTAATCTGAATAAAAATGCGAAAGCTCTTCCTGGCCAAGGTCTGATTGAAACTAAAGTTTTCAGTAGCCTTGTTCAAACGGCGAGCCATTCTATTAAACAAAAATTGGCTCAAGATCCGTTCTCTGATTTTACTATGGAGAGCCGTCTTCTTTCGGCCTTAATTCTTTCTAGCCCAGACAATACTTCGGCTTTAGAGAATGTTTACTCTGAATTGGTATCCATGATCGATGGCAACGGTTTTATTAAGTACTATCAAGGTGCAAGTCGCGGTGATTTTTGGCTGACCGCTGACCTCGTTCAATTGATTGGCACTTATGACTGGGCTGTAAAAGCTTTGCCAAAAGCGTTCACAGACAAATTAAATATGTCTATGCAACAGGTTATTGCTGGTCAAATTGACGAGAGTTATGTTGGTACAAAGCCCGATGCCACTCAGTGGTTTGCGGCCCGTGTAAAAGCGATTTCAGCTTTATCGGCTGTTAACCCCTCAGCTGTTGTTGATTCTACAGCTTTGGTTCTTAGTGAAGCTGATAACAGTGTTGTTTTAGGGACGCTGCCGGTTGTCACTGTCACTGAACTTGCCGTTCTTATGGCTAAAACTCAGCCTTCAGTATTAACGACTTCTAATCTTTATAAGTTTATCAACCAAAGCTTATTAAGCCTTAATGATAAATCAGCGCTACTTAAATCCACTTCGCTTTTCAGCTGGTGGGGTTATAGTGATGAAACTCTTGCAACATCTAAACTTGTTCAAGCATTGAGTCTTGCGGCTTTGACCACTGGTGCAGAGAGCTCACAAAATTATCTTGATAATCTTGTGACTGGTCTTGTTAACGGTTCAAAAACCAACCAATGGTACAACTTAAGAACAAAAGCTTGGTTGCTTTCAGCTTTAGCTGTTTTCTCGAACACCTATGAGTCGACGGCTATCTCTGGTACGACCACTGTTGCTACATCTGAAGGTGGTCTCACTCAAGATGTGATTTGGTCAGGTGCTCTTCAAGAGAATGGACTTCAAACAGCTTGGAAAGAAAATTCAGCTCAAGTTTCTTTAAGTCATAAAGGGACAGGTGCCCCATGGGTGTCTCTGGTCAGTTATGAAGCTATTAAACTAGAAGGCGAAAACTTTAAAGGTCTCTCTGTTGATAAAGTTGTGAAAAACACAACTCGAAATGACGGAACTTTTAAACCAGGTGATATGTTAGAGGTCACATTGACTCTATCGACCACTAATCCACAAAGCCATGTGGTGATGTTTGACCCAATTCCTGCTGGAGCAAATATTCTGAGCGATGGTTGGGGTCTGTTTAACTACGCTGAAAAGTCTTATTCTGGCTACAAAGTTTATTTTTCTTATCTTGATTCTGGTGAAACAAAATTGACTTATGTTTATCAGCTCAATAATTATGGAGTCTTTCAACTATCGCCCACTCGTGCTGAGGCTCTTTATGAACCTTCACTTTTTGGCGAGACACCGAACAAAGAAATGGTCGTTTCTGAAAACTAATTTCAAAAACTGATAACCATAATATTTCATAAGCCCTCAAATCTGAGGGCTTTTTTTTTAAGTATAGGGGTTCGTTTTGTTAAAAATATTTTTTATTATTTTTGTAAGTCTTAATTATGCTCAAAGCCAACCGGCCCACTTCAGCCCGTCCTATCAAGAGCTTCATTTGGGGGTCTTTAAGACTGAGACACCCGAGGTCAGAGAACTTATCAATATCATTTTTGCCATTTCGCCAGAGGGAATTGCGGGGCATCCCCTGACTCTTCATAAAATTCTTGATTCAAAGGATCCTCTTATCAGACAGTACTATAAAGACGTATTATCGGTTTTCTTGCCCTATTCAAATCACACTATTGTAAGTCAATTTAATGAAATTTTAAAAAAACCCACTGCAAAAGCGAGTTACCCCTATTTTAATCTCAATAGCTATGGCTTAGTGTTCAAAGATAATAAGATTATTGCAGACGGAATTCATAATTATTTTTGGTCTAAAGACAAAAATCATCTTGCTGATTTTATAACTGAACTTGAGGACTTTTCAAAGAAAACGAACTTCAGAGCCTTTTACAAAAAAAATAAATCTTTTTATGCTCAGCTTGAGAAGCGATTTGCCGATGCAGTTCCAGTCAAAAAGCAGTGGCTCTGGCTAGAGAAACGATTTGATGATCGTATCAGCAGCTATAAAATATTAATTTCTCCTCTCGTATACGGGTTTCACTGTACAGGCTCTATGAGTCATAATCATTTTTCAGAGATTGTAATGTCCATAAGTGCTCCTGACCTTGAAATTAAAAACTTTCAACTCGAAAGGGTTATTTTTACTGAAATAGATCATAACTATGTTAACCCAACATCAGATCAGTTTAAAAAAGAGATTCAACTGGCTCTTTCAAACAAAAAGAAATGGGCCTCCCAACAAAGTCTAAATAGTTACACCACCGAACTTGAAATATTTAACGAATACATGACTTGGGGAGTTTTTCTTTTGTACGCACGGGATACATATCCGAGACATGAGTTTAAAGAGATCAAAGATCAGGTGATCGATAAAATGAAAAATCAAAGGGGATTTTTAAAATTTGATCAATTGAGCGACGAACTCATGCGCCAATATAAAATTAAAGAAGAAACCAAAATCATTAAGTATTATCCGCACATGATCAATTGGATGAAAAAACAGAATTCTATGAACTTATGAAGAATTTTAAATTAACTGATTAACTTAAGTCAGCCCATAAAAGTGTTTTCTCATATTTAAGCTGAACAAAAACGGAATTCACAGTCGAATAAAAAAACAGAGCTTTTAATTCTCTCGTTTATGACGAATAACACGAGACCATTGACGCTTTGAAGAATTTTTGATCTTTCTTGTTAAAAAAACAATAACTGTTAGGATATTTTTTAATACTTAATACTTAATACTTAATACTTAATA
>CAYMBT010000052.1:0-251 GCA_964388755.1 uncultured Pseudobdellovibrionaceae bacterium
TATCAAAAATACCATCTGAGGCAATAAATATTGAATCATTGGGTTTCAGTTCAACCTCTGGGCCAATCTCGATTTTCATACCACTTTCCCCAATGAGATTTGAAATAAAGTGAAGATCGGGGTGAAGAAGTGCCTCACGCTCATCGATAAGCCCAGCCTCAATGCCATAACCAACCGGAGAGTGTGATGTAGAGCGGTACTTAAGCTTCCCTTTTTGTCCACAGATCACAACTGCAGAATCACCCACCTGA
>CAYMBT010000052.1:261-12954 GCA_964388755.1 uncultured Pseudobdellovibrionaceae bacterium
AATACCGCTAGCTAGTAATTCTTTGTGGGTATGCTCAATAGCATCAACAATCAAAGATCGGACATTTTCTTTTGTGATCTTATTGCTTTTGATCACTTTTTTGATGTTTTTAAGAACGAGGGCTGCCGCTTCTTCGCCCTTGGGGTGACCGCCGGCTCCATCGGCCACAGCCATGATGAAGCCCGAATCCATATGAAAAACGGCGAGGGCATCTTCGTTGCAAGTGTCTTTAAAAGGTGATTTTTTTGAGAAGTAAATAATATTATTAGAATTGTAGAAAAGCTGAGGGGAGTCTAAATCCGATTCAATCTCGATCTTTTCTTTCATCTATATCCGCATCTCACTTTGCCAGTCGATGTTCTCAATGTGTTGTCGCAGCATACTTGCCGTTCTAAACTTCTTTAAAATCAAAGAGGGCTTTAAACCCAGGCAGATATCTTTGACCTCTTGGGGGTGTTTGGCATATTGCTTTTTTCCACCAATAACATCATGAAATATTCTAACCAAGTTCACTATATCCTCAGCTTTGTTCAGACTCTTAGCATCTCCCCAATTGTACATATCAAGAAGTTTAAAATCAAAACCCAGTCCTCTTCGTTTGATGATAATATTATCTGTATGTAAATCACCATGGTATTCGTTATGGTAGTGGACACTTTCAATACCTTTGGCAAGGGAATGCAGAAGCTGTAATCCTTGTAAGATTCCAATTCTCTGACCAGGTTGTCTTTTTAAGAACGAAGAAAGAATGCTGCCTTCGGCGTATTCGTAAACAAAACAGGTTATTTTTTCTTCGTTAAAATCTATGGTTTCTTGGGTGTAGTAATTGATCGACACTGGACTTTCAGAGAGTTTATGAAGTCTTTGGGCATATTGAATAGCCACTTTATTTTTACGATTACGATGGGGATAGAAAAATTTTAAAGCACAAGGAATTTTACTAGCCAACTCTTGGGCTTTGTAAACTTCTCCCTCCCAGCCGCCACCAAGTTTTTTGAGAATGATGTATTTTTGAGCCACCTTATATCCAACTGGAAAGTTGAATGGAACTCGTTTTGTTGTGCGCATAGAACCTACTTTAGATAATCACTAATGGTGGCCCCAAAGAGGGCCGGAAAACCAATAATAATCACCCTTTTTGCCGCAATGATAGGTTCAGTGGCAAGAGGTAATTTGTCTATGAGATAGAGAATCAAAACAACGGTCAAAGTCGACAAAAAATAGATGGCAAAGATTCTTTTAAAAAACTCGATAATATGGCCAGCAATACGATGGCGGTAAAAATTGAGGTAGACAAAAACAGAGACAGTCACCATAGAGGTGATCATTAAAAGCCCTATTTTAAAGTTGGGTAGGGTTTCGCTGAGGGTCCAGACCTCTTCTGTAAAGCAGAGGGGGGTGGCAATTAAAAATGCCCCCACAATGATCTGCATGACATCCCGTGGGTTAAGCTCAACCATAATAGGATTAATGACATGTGAGATGGGCTGTCCAGAATCATCAAAAAAAGTAATGACTTCTTTGAGGTAGCCATTGATTCGTTTAATCTCAGATTGAAAATTTGTTTTTGTCATTAACGATGATTATAATCAAAAGACGAGGAATTAGGCTACTTTGAAGTTAAAAAAAACCTATCAGCAGATCATTCAGCTTTTTTCAGCCAATATCATCAAAGCCGCCATTGGCTTTATTGGCTCCATTATCGTTCTCAGAGGTTGGTCGGCGGCTGACATCAGCGATATCTACGCTCTCATTGGGCTCATGCTTATTTTTCAACAAATTGGTGATCTTGGGACAGGAAGCTCTTTTGTCCGGCTCATGAACCAGCCTGGGGATTCTGGGCCCGAACATCAAAAAGCGATCACCCAATCTTACCTCAGTTTTAAATACATTGTTTGCTCGGTTCTTTTTTTCTTAGGCCTGATTTTTCTTTGCTACTCATTCTACTCGCCAAAACCTAAAGAGACCTTTGCGCTGGCTGCAGTGTTTTTTGCCACTATCCTGTCAATATTTGGCGGATTTCAATACACCTTAATCAATGCACAGCAAAGATATAGGGAACTCAGTATCCTTAAAATTTATCCGCCCTTGATCAAAACATTATTGGTGTCGGTCTTACTTTTTCTAGGGTTCAATCATTTTTATTGGTTATTGCTTGCGTTTCTTCTGCCTTCTTTAGTTATTTTTATTCAAGGTCATTACTACACCCAATACTCTGTTTTTCAATTTCAGTGGAAATCACTTTTTGATTCTTCGGGATTAAAGCTTTTTCATTTGTCAAAATGGGTGTTTCTCTTGGGATTTTTTCAAACGCTGTTTTCACAAATTGATATTTTAATGCTCAAAAGTATGTCATCAGACCATCAGGTCGCGCAGTTTGTCAGTGCATCAAAGGTAGCAGGGGTGATGATGTTGTTTTCCCAAGCCCTTTTTACGGTGATCTTACCAAAAATAAAAAATTTAAATACTAACGAGGATTTAAAAAAACTTTCGTTCCAGTTTTTAGGTCTCTATTTTGTATTGCTTGTATTATTGATCCCCTGTCTTTTTATAAGCCCGTATCTTGTCCCGTTAATTTTAGGGGATCGATACTTGGACTCTATACCCATTCTTAATGTGGTTTTATTTCAGGTGTTAGGTGGGATGCTCATAACAACCCACTCGCTCATCTTTTTTCAAAAAAATAAAATCCCAGTCCTTGTTCTCATATTTGCGATCCAGTTTTTATTGAATTTTATTGGTAACTATTTATTCATTCCACAATACCAGGCTATGGGTGCGGTTTGGGTATCTACAGTTCTTAATAATGCTTTTTACATTTTTATATTTTTATACACATTAATATTTCTAGTTTCACCGACTGAAAAAAAACAAATATGAATTTTTGAAACGATGAATGAACTTTATAGACCCTCATTTATCAAGAGCTCAAAGTAATTCAGCGAAGACTCTTGACCGTTGATGAGAATCGACAAAGCGTGTTTGCCCCGGTAATATTTGCGAGTGGTGATCAATCTGAAACTATGTTTTTTCTTAAACGTTAAGCCTTCGTGACCTCCAATCTGTTTTTGAGTGAGTTTAAAAACTTTGGGTTGTAGCTGTCCATTACTCTTTTGGTGGTAAATAATATAATCGATGATGAGAGGCTTTGCTGTTGAACTCTCATTAACAAGTTCAAATTCAAATTCAAGAGCCTGGTTCATAGGGACAATCTTTCTTTTAAGGCTCATTTTTTTAAGTTGTACATTTTTTTGTGGCTTAAAACCTAAAATCTTTAAAGCTTGAACATCGCCGGATTTGACCAGTGACCTTAAGCCTTGTTTAACGATCCATTGTGTATGGACTGTTGGGTGATTGTTCATCCAACGTTGGGTCAGTTCTATGATGACTTTAGGATTGTCTTTACAAATATCATTGAGATGATTGGCCACTGATTTTCTAACGTAAAGTGAGTCGTCATTTTTAAGAGCACTCAGTATGGGTAAAAGCAAAGTGGGGTCTTTTTTAAAATAATGGAGAGCTTGACCCCAAGGCAAACGAGGACGAATGCCTTCGCTGGCGAGCCTTCGAATGTGTTCATTTTTATGACTGGTCAAATCGAGCATGAATTGCGCCATTTTTTGAGGTTGATCAATAATAAAAGGTCTTATGGCAAACTCAGAGCTTGAATACTCAGTGAGTTCAAGAAGAGCTTTCAAAGCCAGCAGTCTATTTTTTTTACGATCAGCATAAAGCTCTACATAATGGGGAAAGATCAGACCACTGAGTCCTGTAAATTCAGGGGCCACTTTTAAAAGCAATGGGCAGGCTTTAGAAAAGTCTTTTGGAAGCTGCTGATAGAGTCCGTCTGCAATCCGAGTCATACGTACTTTGAGACCCAAGGCCTTCCAAGGATAAGCTGTGACGGTTTTTACAAATAAATTTTCATCAAAATTTTTCAATTTTTTTTTAAATGAAAGACTTAATTTTTTTAAGAATGATGGGCTATAAACATCTTTAAGTAACTCGGCCATGCCCTTTTCTAGAAAAAGAATCAGAGGGGGTCAATCTGTGATTTTAAGCCAAAAAGTCCTGTCCGCCCATAAAGCAAAAAAAAGACGCAGCCCCTTAAGGTGAACTGCGTCTGTGTTTGAGCTTAGAATTGGTATGAAAGCTTATTTAAAAACGATCTTAAAAGCCTCAAGTGTTTGCTTCCAAGAGTCCTCGTCAGCATGTTTGTTATAAACAAGAGGTAAACTAAATTTTTCACCCATTGCTGTGGCTCCTGGATTAGTAAATCCGTGTTTAGCCCCTTTATAATTGATGAATTTATAGCGAACTTTAGCCGCTTTTAAATTTTTTCGGCTCGTTTCTACGGCCTCGCTACTCACAAAGGGATCATCGGCACCGTTAAAAATAAGAACTCGGGCCTTCATTGGACCAACCTTGTTTTTTACGACAGGGGTAAGGTCACCATGATAGCTACCAATCATTTTAAGGTCTAAACCACGACGAGCCATTTCAAGGACAAGTCCTCCGCCAAAACAGTATCCGAGGGCGGCGATTTGCATTTTATCAACGCCCGGTTGGTTTTTAAGAGTTTCAAGTGCTGCACGAAAACTTTTTTCGGCCTTGTTCATGTCAGCCGACACTTTTGCAGAGAAAGCTTTGGCATCTTTAGGGTGGTCTGCTGTTTGCCCCTCTCCGTACATATCCACTGCGAAGGCCGCATAACCTTCTTTAGCTAACATTTTAGCCCTCTCTCTAGGGTATTCAGTTTGTCCCCACCATTCGTGGACAACAAGAACTGCTGGAAAGGGCCCCTCGCCTTCGGGCAATGCTAAAAATCCGTTCATTTTTTGAGTTCCAGACATATAGGGAACTTCTTTAGTCACTATGGCTTTACCACCTTGGGTCAGAAATTCAGCTTCTTTTTCTTTTTTTGAAGCGCAGGCCGTGACCAGCACAATAATCATTGCGGCAAAAAATAAGTTCAGTTTTTTCATGGATTAAAGCTCCTTATAAAGTCGAGTCATTTGATATTAGAAATTCTATCAACATCTCTCTTTCTTGCAAGGCTAAGAACAGTCTGACTCTATGGCTCATGAATCACTGTGCCATTGGGTAAAAACCAACCCTCAAGCTACGGTCAAATTTCTTGCTTGTTTTCAAAGCTAACAGTAGAAATGACCCACTGAAGTCTAGAGGGGATCCTATGAACGAAACGGTCATGAATAAAGCAATCGATTTAGCGACAAAATGGCAAAATGTGGCCTCCGAGAAGATTTCAGAATTCGAAAATACTTTTCATATCAAAATGCAAAAACTAATGAATAATCCTGTGGATAAAGTTTTTTTGATCGAACTCATGGATCAAAGCTTTAGAAGTCACGATGTATCACGGGTCGAAGACCAAATTGATTACTTGTTTTCTAAGTATGGTATGGCCACTTTTTTTACCAGTTCAGAAAGATTTTTAGTTTTTTTGTTTCGTCATGCTGGCACCTATATTCCCCAAATTTCCATCCCTCTTTTTGTAAATAACATTCGCTCCGATACAAAAAAGGTGGTGCTGCCCGCTGAGGATAAACTTCTTAATAAACATTTACAGAGCCGACGTCTTAACAACACTCGAGTTAATGTAAATCTTATTGGTGAGGTGGTACTTGGTGAATCAGAAGCCCATGCCCGCATCGAAAAATATATGAATGCCCTTGCTAATCCCAATATTGATTATCTCTCCATTAAAATTTCCACGATTAGTTCGCAGATTAACTCTTTGTCCTTTGATGAAACGGTCAATGATTTAGTGCCCCGTCTTCAAAAAATATTTTTACAGGCCAAAAATAATCCCTTTAAAAATTCCAAAGGTGAACTTGAACCTAAATTTGTTAATTTGGATATGGAAGAGTATCGTGATTTGTCTCTGACGGTCGAAGCTTTCAAAAAAGCACTCAATCATCCTGATTTAGTCGATTACAAGGCTGGGATTGTTCTTCAGGCCTATTTGCCAGATTCCCATCTTTGGCAAAAAGACCTCACCACTTGGGCGAGAAAGCGTGTTGAAAGTGGTGGCTCTCCCATAAAAATTCGTTTAGTGAAGGGTGCAAATCTCGAGATGGAGAAAACTGAATCTTCACTCCGGGGTTGGAAGCTTGCGACTTACACTGATAAAATTGACACCGACTCCAATTATAAAATCATGGCTGAATATGGTCTATTACCAGAAAATGCCCGAGCCGTTCATTTAGGGGCCGCTTCCCATAATCTTTTTGAACTGGCCTATGCTTTAGAACTGGCTAAAGAAAACAATGTCCTGGATTGCTTTTCACTAGAAATGCTTGAAGGCATGAGCGAGGCTTCACGAATTTCAATCTCTGAAGTCTCAGGTCAGCAAGTTATTCTTTATGCCCCCATTGCTGGTAAAGAGCAATTTACCAATGCCATTGCTTACCTCGTCAGACGCCTTGATGAAAACACCAGCGAAGATAATTTTATTCGCTATTCATTTGGCCTTAAAGTCGATAGCCCAGAGTGGACCATGCTCAAAGATAAGTTCGTAGATTCTTTTGCCAATCGCCAAGGGCTTTTTATTGGACAAAAAAGAAAACAAAACCGTCTTGACGAGCATTGGGACAATTACGAAGGTGGAACTTTTAAAACCTACGAATTTAAAAATGAACCTGATACGGATTTTATTTTAGAACCCAATCGCAAATGGGCCGATCAAATTCGCCAAAAGTGGATGAAGACTTCAAACTCGCCTCTAACAACTGTCCCAGTTGTTGTTGGTGGCAAAGAACTTATTGGTGAAAGAGAAGTGGTCAAACGTATTGATAAATCCCAAATCCCTCAATCTGTATTTTGTGGAGCGTACGTTAAAGCCACTGGTCATGACTTAGCGAAAGCTGTTGAAGTGGCTAAAGCGGATCCCGATGGTTGGCGAAAACTTTCTCGACACGAGCGCCATCAAATTTTATCTCGTGTGGCCAATCAGGTCCGAAAGAAAAGGGGAGACCTTATTGGGGTTGCCGCCGCTGAAGTGGGAAAAGTTTTTACTGAAACTGATGTCGAGGTGAGCGAAGCCGTTGATTTTGTAGAATTCTATTCAGAGAGCACCCGTTATTTTGAAACCCATAAAAATCTTAATTTCTCACCTGTAGGCGTGGGTCTTGTCGTGCCACCATGGAACTTTCCTATTGCCATTCCGCTGGGTGGGGTGGCCGCATCACTGGCCGCTGGTAATACAGTTATTATTAAGCCCTCTTCTGATGCCGTCCTTTGCGCCTATGAGATGTGTCTTTGTTTTTGGGAGGCTGGAGTCAGTCAAAACACCTTACAATTTGTTCCATGTCCGGGCTCATTGGCTGAAGAGTTTTTGATTAAAAATAAAGATATAAATTTTGTAATATTAACTGGTGGAGAATCCACCGCACAAAAAATGCTCAAAGCACGCCCGAGCCTTTATCTCAGTGCCGAGACGGGTGGTAAAGATGCCACCATTGTCACAGCTATGGCTGATCGTGATCAGGCCATTAAAAATGTAATTCACTCGGCATTTTCTAACAGTGGGCAAAAGTGCTCAGCCACCTCTCTTCTTGTTCTTGAGAACGAAGTTTATTACGACCGAAATTTTCAAGAGGCTTTAGTGGATACCGCAAAAAGTTTAAAAGTAGGTTCGGTTTGGGATTTTACTAATAAGTTAGGTGCTCTTGCGACTCCAGTTTCTGGGGCCCTCAAGCAAGCCATCGAAAACCTTGACGAAGGCGAAAGCTGGGTTTTGAAACCTGAATATGCCAATGATAACCCCTACTTTTTAAAACCCGCCATTAAATGGGGAGTTCGCGAAGGCAGCTTTTGTCATATGACAGAACTCTTTGGCCCTGTTTTATCAGTCATGCGAGCCGATAGCCTTGAACACGCCGTTCAAATCGTCAATCAAACGGGTTACGGTTTAACCTCAGGAATCGAATCATTAGACGAGAGAGAAGTCTCTTACTGGAAGAAAAATATTCGGGCCGGAAATCTTTATATCAACCGTGGCACAACAGGGGCCATAGTTCTGAGACAACCCTTTGGTGGGCTTGGTAAGTCGGCCATTGGCTCGGGTCGCAAAGCGGGGGTCTATAACTACATCACCCAGTTCATGAATGTGACAGAGCTCAGACAACCGCGAGTGAGTGAGGCTCGAACCAGTAAGCTTGTAAAGCTTGCAGAACGTTGGGATACCGATTCACGTTTTGCGGTGGATTCTGAAAATATTCGTAAACTGCAATCGGCTCTGCAAAGCTATATGGAGCTTTATGACAATGAATTTTCTAAGGATAGAGATTTCTTTAAGTTGCGCGGAGAGGATAATATATTTCGCTATCTTAAATTAAAAAAAGTCGCTCTGAGGGTTTGTAAAGACGATAATCTTTTTGAATCCATGAGTCGAATTTTGGCCGCCAAAGTTTGTGGTGTCGAAGTCAGAGTCAGCCTTGAAGAAGAGATGAATAATTCGGTGTCGCAGTTTTTGTTTAGGTATTCTCCTAAAATTTTAAAAGACAGTGATATTATCAAAAGAGAGTCAGAAAGTGATTTTGCAAAATCATTCTCTGATGTGGATCGTATTCTTTATGCCCGTGAAACCAATATATCAGATTTTATTTTTGAGCAGGCGGCCGAGAAACTAAAGTTCATCGTGCGAACTCCACCGTTGATGGAAGGCCGTATTGAACTCTTGAACTTTTTTGAAGAGCAGTCCATATCCCATAGTTATCATCGCTATGGAAATCTGGGATCAAGATCACTGAATCTTCAGTGATCTAAATATTAAGATTGAGTTTATCAAGAAAGCGGACATCTTGCTCCATGACGGTCTTTCGACCATCGGTGCGAGCATTATCAATAGCTTGCATGGCAATATGGCGTAAATGATCAGACAGACGATCTAATACGGCTGCTGAAGTATTAAACTCCGACTGCTGATTGATAAAATCTTTAAATCTCGATGCTATAACAAGAGATTCGCCACCTTGTGCCACCTGTTTGTTAGATGGTTTAGAGAGCTGAGTCTTAGTAGGAGTTGGGATAATTCTTCGAGCTTGTGCATTGCTGTCCCCAGGGGCCGGGGGTGATTTTTGATCAATGGCACCAGCACTTTTGTGGCGTTCGATAGGTAGATGTTGATCAAAACAAGGCATGCTACAAAAAACGTAGTTGGTATTGCGTACATTACAGCTTGAAACACTACAAATATAATAGCGGGATTGGTAAGGGATTGGTTTTTTACATCGACTGCAACTTTTCCAGGTTTCGCTCATTAGAAGTCCTTGTCTATTTATTAATGGATAGAAATTTTTTTGATCATACACTTATCTTTAAGCGGTTGTGAATTGTTTTATAGGTTCATTTTAAGACAAAATGATTAGGGCTTAAGTTCGTTCTAGGATTAAAGACAGAAAATTTTACTCTTTTTTGTCATAGATTGTTCCAATATAAAACGGGATTTGTTTTTTTATCGTAGCATTTTTGTGAAGAGTGATATTCTGGTCCCAGATGAAGAGTATAGCTGGACGTCCATTGACAAGGCTCTTCGCATCCATAACGTGTCTCTTTTTTTCAGTCAGTTTTCTTTTCTTAACAGGCTGTTTGAACGAAGGTAGCGGAAGCGAAGATTCTACCCAAATTGTGGCCGATCCGGCCCCAGTCCCTGTTCCATTGGATCCGTGGACACCTCCGGAGCGCACAGTTTGTGATCCCTTTAATGCGGGATCATCCGCACAAGATCATGGTCTTGTGGGGCACCTCCTCTATTTAAAAGACGATCAACCTCGATATACCAGTGTTAATGATTATATAGAGTATGGCGAACCCATCGAAAGCACCCTTTACTTTGATAAAATGTTCATTCCGACCAGAGCGTTTGATCTTGGATTTTACACCCAAGATGGGACACTGGTTCTGAACCAAAATGACGAACCTATATATGAATATTTTGCTTTAAGATTAGAGTCCAAACTTAAACTTGCTCCCAGTGAACCTGCGGGCTGGTATCAAATGGCTCTTCTGTCGGATGATGGTTCTATCCTTTCTGAAAAAATGCCCGATGGAAGTCTTCAAGAGATTGTCAATAATGATGGGAATCACCCAACGCGTATGGGTTGCGGTTCGCGGTCGATTTATATGGATCACAATACTGAAAAGTCAGTGGTTTTAGCCTATCACCAAGGGCCTCGTTACCACATAGCAATGACCGTTATGTGGCGCCCTGTCCCTGTTGATGTTGATCCCAATGATCCCATCAATGATATTGAGTGCGGTCGCTCTGGTAACTCAAGATATTTTGACTCCACTCAAGTTCCATCTCAACCCCAGCTCCCTTTTTACGAACTTTTAGAAAGAGGCTGGAAGCCTTTAGAAAATGTGAACTACAGATTTCCTGAGCAGGCCCTTAATCCTTGTGCCAGCGCTGATCCGCTGATTATTAGCAACTTTAGAATTGCTCAGATCACTCCCAGTCAAGTTCGTGTCACATGGCTCACCAGTCTTCCGGCCACTTCACAAGCTCGTATACAACAGGTCAGTAATGGTCAGATCACTCTTTCAGAAGTGGACTCAACTTTAAAGACTTCACATTCAGTCACAGTCACTGGTCTTTTGTCGAATACGCTTTATTCAGTCAAAGGTTTATCAACATCGACTGATGGTCAAATCACAGAAAGTTCAGAGAGCGCATTTCGAACTCCTCGATAACACTTAGATTTTTTATATTCTATCGACTTAAGTCGCACGTTTGTGAGAGTCAAAGAAACATTAAGTTCTCATTTTAAAAATCCGAAATGATATTAAGAGGATACTTTGAAAATGAAACTTTCAATTCGTCTCAAATTTTTAATTGTCATGAGCGGACTGCTTTTTGTTTGTCTGAGTTTTTATATGTTGATGTCGGTGACTGTTTTTAAATCCGACAAAAAACAACTGGTGTATGATCTTAATCGTTCTCAAGTGACCACATTAGCCAGCGAATTAACCACAACTCTTTCTGGTGTATCGGATACTCTTAATCTTTTTGCACAGTTGCCACCAGAAACACAAAAGAAACTGGTCGCACAACTTTTCTCTAAAGAATCAGAAATTATTTCTTTATTGGTTTTTGACAAACAAAAGCTAAGTCCCATACAAACCTACGCCCATCAAAGTTACTTTGAAACCTATGGAATGAATGAAGAGCAATTTATTAAAGCACAAAAGATTGAACAAAATGATATCGAAGAAATTTTAAAAAATGGTGACTGGATCTGGAATGCTTCTAAGCCTAATCAGCCACCACTCATGGCGTATGGCAAAAGAGTGCTTGCCGTTGATAACGAAAATAATCTTGTCGAACAGTGGGTTATTATTGCTTATATTCGTTTGGATTCTTTTATTAAAACTTTGAAAATTCATAATCTCAGTGAAATTCAAATTACTAATTCTCGCGGTGACATTCTTATCCAAAGTCAGATTGAAGAACTTTCTCAGAAGCCTCATCTTTTAAAAGATCCATTTTATCTGCATGCTGCATCTTCGCCCGTTAAGACCAGCGTTTCTCAGATTAAAATGAATCAAGAGAATTATCTTTCAGCTTTTGCTAAAACTTATAATGATCAGATTTATGTGCTCTCTCGCTCGCCTGAGAAAAAAGTTTTTAAAGTCGTACAATCTTTAACCCTAAGAACTTTGCTTTTTGGGACAATTGTTTTAACCCTAGTTATACTTGTGGCATTTTTACTTTCAAAATCACTCACAAAAAATATTGCTTTGCTTTCAGCCAGAATGAATCAGGTTTCAGAAGGTGACCTAACGTCCCACCTTCAGCTGATTGGTAAAGATGAAACTGTTCAGCTGGCCAATTCATTTAATAAAATGATCGACGATCTTAGACATTCAAGAAACGAACTTGAAGTTATGAATAAAGAATTGGACCAAAAAGTCAAAGAGCGCACCAAAGAATTAGAAATCCAAAACCGAAAAGTGGTTGAAGCCCAAGAGGCTTTACTGCGCACAACACGTCTTGCCTCTATGGGTGAGGTCGCAGGTCACACGGCTCACGAGGTTCTAAACCCTCTAACCAGTTTATTAACTAGAGCCAACTTGACGCAAAAAAAGATAGAAAACCAACTGAAAGAACCCATTAGCTTTCTGAACAGTATGAGCGAAGCATGGTTAAAAGATTATCAAGAAGGTGGCTTTGATCAGCTGTTAAAAAGTTGGAAAACCTCGTCCCTTGTCTATCAAGATCAAGATCTATTTACTGAGGATATTAATAACCTTAATGAAATTAAAAATTCTCTTTCACTAAAAACTGATGAGCTTTCTCAGGATATTGATTTTATCCAAAAAGAAGGACTTAGGATTAGTAAAATTATCAATAGCATGCGCCGCCTGGGTAATATTAATTCTGAAATTAAGCCCCATTCCCTTCATGCTCTGATTAAGGACTGTTGTTACATCATGGCCGACTTGTTTGAGCAAAATAAAATCGAAATTCATCAGATCTTTGATGCCGAAGTTGACACCGTGATGATCGATAAAGATGAATTTATTCAATCTTTAACTAATATGATGAGAAACTCTCTTCAATCCATCACAGCAAACCCATTTCGCAGAGAAAACAAACAAACAAGCTACATAAAAATTAAGACCCAAATTAATTCTCAAAACATTGAGATCGATCTCGAGGATAATGGT